>NZ_JAAKEE010000042.1:0-20816 GCF_011038995.1 Adlercreutzia sp. ZJ242 | reverse complement strand
AGCGCGCCGCGCGCGAGGCCAGCCGCGCGGCCGAGCGCGAGGCCGAGGCGCAGCGCCAGGGCATGCAGACCCAGGCCGGGCGCGCGGCGCGCCCGCGCACGCGCGTGGTGCCGCCGCTGTCCACGCAGGAGAGCTACGATCGCACGCGCTCGTCCATGGAGGGCTATGAGCGCGCACGCGCCCAGCGCGACGCGCTGTCGGAGTCGCGGCGTGCCCGCGCGGGCAACCGCGAGGTGATCGACGCGCGCGGCAGCATCGACTCGCGCGCCTTCAACGAGCAGGGCGAGCTGGTTGGCTACTCCGCCGACGACCGCGACCGTCCGCGCGCCGCAGTCGACGGCAGCTTCACCAGCACGCGCTGGCACTCGCGCGCCGGCCAGGGCTTCTCCGACGTGCCCGACAGCGGCTCGACCCGCCCCGGTTCCCAACGCGCGTCGCGCCAAAGCAGCGTGGGGTTCTCCGGCGGCGTCATGAGCGGCCGCGCCCAGTACGCCGCCCCCCGAAGCGGCCTTGTGGGCTTGTGGGCGAGCCTCCCGCTGTTCGTGAAGATAGCCATCCCCGTGATCGTGGTGCTCGTGATAGCGCTGGTGTTCCTGCTCACCCGCTAACAAGCAAGCTGACAAGCTGGCAAGCGGGCGCGTCTACGCGCTTGCGATTTCTGAGAACGCAAGAATCCCCGTGACTTCTTGCACTTTTTCTGCGTTCGCAGACATTTCCATCATCCGTGGCATAATTACGGCGTACGCAGAAACAAGGGAGTCCTGCCATGAGCCTCGTCAGCACCGCGAGCGACATCGGAGCCGCTATCCGCGCAGAGCGCAAGAGCCAGAACCTGACTCAAACCGAGCTGGCCGATCTGTGTGCCGTGAGCCTTTCGTTCATCTCGAACCTGGAAAACGGGAAGCCCACCACCGAGCTGGCGAAGGCCCTGAACGTCATCAACACCCTCGGGTTCGACATGGTCCTCATGAAGCGAGGTGAGTGACTTTGGAGCTCATCGTCTACCGCGACTGCCCCGAGGGCCCCGTGCCCCTGGGGAGGCTCGTGCGCGAAAACGGCGTCACGAGCTTTCTCTACGACGTGAATTACCTGAGCCGCGGCGATGCCGCCGCCGTGTCGCTGTCGCTTCCGCTTCGCCCCGAACCCTTCACGGAAGAGGAGCTGCTGCCCTACTTCAAGGGCCTCCTGCCCGAAGGCGAGGCGCTTGAAAACCTCTGCCGCTCCATGGGAGTGCTCACCACCGACTACTTCACTATGCTGGGAAGCTGCGGGCTGGACTGCCTGGGCGACGTCATCATCAACCCAGACGCCTATCAGGGCAAGCGCGCCTACGAAGCCCTCACCTTGCAAGACCTTATGTCCATGGCGGGAAAGCCGGGGAAGATCGATGCCTCCGTCGAGCTGGCGCGCCTCTCGCTGGCGGGCACCCAGAGCAAGTGCGGGCTCTTCCACGACCCCGCCGCCCCGCTTGATGAAGGTTGGTACCAGCCTGTGGGCGGCGCTCCCTCGAACTACATCGTCAAGTTCGCCCGAGAGGACGTACGTGACCTGATGACCGTCGAGCACCTGTCTTCAGCCTGCGCCCGAGCATGCGGCGTGCTTGCGGCCAAAACCTCGCTCATCAACCCTTCGCAGCCTATTATCTGCGTGGAGCGCTATGACCGGCTGCTCAGCGCCGGCGAGTTCGTTGACGGCATGGACGCTCCCCTGCGACGTCACCAGGAGGACATCGCCCAGGCGTTCGCCATCATGCCCGCCGCGAAGTACCGCCAGCTCAAGCCGAGCACCGCCGCTGCCCTTGCCGCCTTCCTCCGACAGAACTCGGCCAGGCCGGCTCAAGACATCGCGAACCTCGTGCGCCTCGTGCTGTTCAATTACCTCATCGGCAACTGCGACAACCATCTGAAGAACACCTCGATCCTCTATGCGCCCAACTGGCAGTCGTTCCAATTGGCGCCTGCCTATGATCTGGTGAGCACCACCTACTTCGCCCGGTTCTCCTCGACTATGGGCATGGCCATAGGCAACCATATGGAGATAACCGAAGTGGAGCCTGCTGACTTCCGCCTCCTGGCTGAGCAAATGGGCGTCAACGTTCGTCTGATGAGAGCTGCGGTGAAGGTCTTTCAGGAACGCGCCATAGCCGCCCTCGGCGCCGAGGGCGATGCCCTGGGAAGCCGAGGATTTGCGACGGCGCCCTTCATAGCAGATGACCTGCAAGAGGAGGTCTATCCCCGATTGGAGGTGCTCTCGAAGATATAGCGAGCCAAGTGCGCCCGCACCCCGAGGGTCAACGTGTCGAGTAGCGTGAATCTCAGGCGTGGGGCCGTCTGACGCCCGCTTCGCCGCTATTCCTTCCATTCCCGGCGCGCAATAAGACGCGAGGGATGGGTGCAATTGATCGGATAGTTATCCCGACATCGCCTGATCGTGGCAAAGCAGTTGCATGCTTTCCTCGTGTAGTGTATGTAATATAATACATATCCTTCTGGTGAACCGGGATCGGCATGGGGCGAACGTGGAGGTGGTTCTTGCCGACGACGGCTATCGACTGGCGCCTGTGTTCGACAGCGGTCTCTCGCTGGTGTTCTCGGCTTACGGGGATGAGGTGCGCGCCGCGGCCTTCGACCCGCTGTCTGACGTCAGCGCCAACAACTACTTGGGCACGCGCTCCCTCTTCGAGAACCTCAAGCTCATCGACGCGCCTCTTGACGTTGAGCCGCTCAGCTCGGCGGGCTTGGAGGATATCATGGAGGGGCTTGAGGGCGTTTTGCCGCAAGCTCATCGGGCCAAGGTCGAGCAGATCATCCGCGAGCGCTGGAACTATGCGGTTGCACGCGGTGTTGTGAGAGGTGGGTTGCTGTGATCTGGGTGGCTGACATCGTTGACGGGCGTGCGCGCCGAGCTGCACCCTGCGCTCAGCTGAGGTACGATGACGAGGAGCGTGCCTTCTCCATCCGGATAGCCGCGGAGGCGCGCGAGGCTGACGTGCCGCTGATGCTCGCGTCCTTCATCGGAAAAGGCCAGCGCGACGTGGGGGGGAGGTGGGCGCGCAGGTGGGTTGAGGGTCGCATTGTTCCGCCGAGCCGTCAGAACCTCGGTGCCGTCCTCAAGGCACATGGCTTGAGGGAGTATGACGAGCTGACGCTTCTCGAATCAAGTCGTGCGCGGAGCTCGGATGACGACTTCGTCCTCGCCATACCCTCCTGCGACGTGCTTGGGGAAGGCGAGCGGCCCATGCGACTCGAGGGGGCGGCTGATCCCCGAGCGCGTGAGCTGGCCTTGCAGGCTGCAGGAGGAGAGCTTGCGCAGGCGCGGCAGAAAGCAGGTCTCTCGCAGCATGAGCTTGCCGAGCGCATGGGGGTTGACCAGGCGTTCGTGAGCCGCATGGAGTCAGGGAGGAGCAACCTCACGCTCTCAACGCTCGCAGACGCGGCATCCTGCTTGGGGCTTGAGGTCGAGGTGCGCCTACGTCCGCGCGAGGCGTGAGGCTTCGCCGGGACTGCATTTTCCAACGATTGCCTGAAGGGAAGGGCGCATCACGCGCATCATTGGCGTTGCTAGATTTGCTACAGTTGCTATTCTTGCTAAAGTTACTATAGTTGCTATTTTTGCTAAAGTTGCTAAAGTTGCTATAAGCTCCCCAGCAGGGGACGAACCCGGTTTTTTGAACGAAAAGATCATCGAAGCGCGATGCCAAGCGAAAGCCGTCTTGCGTAAGGAACCGACATGAAGAAACTCGTCAATCCCTTCAAACCTACGGCAGGGGCGGAGCCGCCTGTCCTCATCGGCCGCGAGAAGGTCCTTGAGGATTTCTCGGACGCCCTCGAAGAAGGCGTCGGCGCGCCTTCTCGACTCATGAGGATTACCGGACCTCGCGGATCGGGCAAGACGGTCTTGCTCACGGAGTTGGGCGACATAGCTCGAGAACGCGGGTGGAGCGTCGTGGACGAGACGGCCTCCGAGAAGCTGGTGTCGTCTCTCGTCGCAGCGCTTGGGCAGAGAGCAGCTTCCCCTGAAGCCTCAGTCGATTTTGACCTCGGGGTGGTGAAGGCGCACGTGGGAACGGGCGCAGTCGAGGATTCGTCCAAGCTGACGCTGAGGGAGGCTATGGGTCGAGCAACCTCTAGGAGAACGGGAAATCCCATGGGGCTTCTCGTCACCATCGACGAGGTTCAGGATGCGGCGGAGTCTGACATGCGCGAGATAGCATCAGCTGTTCAGCATCTGATCCGGGAAAGGAAGAACGTCGCGTTTGTGTTCGCGGGTGTGACCACGGGCGTCATGGACCTGATCAACGGGCCTGCTCTCACGTTTCTCCGTCGCGCGAAGGCCGAGGAACTTGGCGCTATTCCGCTTGACGAAGTGTCGGTGGCGCTGAGGGCTTCTATCGAGAAGTCGGGAATGCGCGTGAGCGACGCCGCGCTTGATGATATGGCGAGGGCCACCGAAGGGTATGCCTACCTCATTCAGCTCGTCGGGTATCATGTGTGGCGCATGGCGAGAAGGCACGCTGGCGAGTCGCTGACGATAACGCAGGAGGATTCCTCCGAAGGCGTCAAGGAGGCTCTGCGCGACTTCAACGTAGCGGTTCACGAGACGGCGCTCGCGGATCTTCCGCTTAAGGCCGTTGAGTATCTTCTGGCTATGACCTGCGATGATGGGGTGTCATCCACGGCGGAGATAGCCGACCGGCTGCAAACTAGCCCAAGCTCGCTCACCTCGTACCGAAGGATGCTCGTAAAGCGCCAGATCATTGAGCCGACGGCACGGGGCTTCGTCGCTTTCTCGATCCCCTATACGCGAGAGTACCTTATGGAGAGCAGGGATGCTCTTCTGGCCCGCTACGGATGTTGAGGAGGCGGCTCTCTGAGCTCATGATCTTCGAGGCGATGGCAAGGGTGAGACAACGGTCGTGCTCCCGTCATCGTCTTGACAACCAGCTTACGTTCTCGCGATTACCGTTCGAAGGCCCAGAGGTTGGCGCATTGGGGGATCACCTGGGCTATAGGCCAAGACCGGGCGCTGCGCTCGGGGCTGTTGGGGTCGTGAATGGCGAGGTTGCCGGCATCGTCGGCCCCTGCTATCACGATGAAGTGCCCGGTGGTGGTGAAGTCGCCGGGGCGGACGCTCGCTATCAGGGGATGCCCGGCCTCGAGCTCGGCGATGATCGCGGCTGCGTCGGCCGGCACCTCGTGCGAGCGCAGGCCGATCTGACGTGCGCCGTCAACCATGAGCTCCCAGCTCGTCTCGCCGCCTGCGACGTAGCCGCCGTCCTGCGCGAACGCGCACATCGCGGCGGGGTCGCGGTCGGTCTTGCCCGTGAGCGCCACGTACGCCATGGACAGGCAGGTCGGCCCGCATCCGTTCTCGGCCACAGTGCCGCCCGCGTACGCGACGTTCGCCCACTCCGCATCGGTCTGGTAGAGGAAGGGAGCCTCGCCTTCCCTCCACTCGCTCCGCGGCGTGCTTCTTGCCGCCGCCGGCTCGCCTGCGCCTGCGGCGAGGTCGGCTTGCAGCGTGCTCGCCACGCCGAGCACGCCGGCGACTGCCACCACCACGAGCACGACGGCGGCCACCATGCACAGCGTGCGGGCGGTGAGGCGACGGCGCGAGAAGATGCGCCGCGGCGCGCGGCGGGCGCGCAAGGAGGCTCGCTCGAAGGGGCGCGGGGCGGGGAAGGGGTCTTCCGTCGCGTAGATGACGCGCCCTGCCTGACGGCGCGTATGCGTGATCTTGGTCTCGTCCATGGCGCGTCCTTTCTGCGCTGCGTTCTCGTCGCTTTTGGGCAACGCGCGGCATGCGCAGCGTCGTCGGGCGGCGAGGCCATAAGCTCCGCCGCCCGCGAGGAGGAGGGAATGCGGGATACGTCACGCCGGCGCATGCCCTGCGCGTTGGCTCCATGATGGGCGAGGCGCCCCTTAACGTTCCCATAGCGAAAGCTGAGGGTTGCTTAAGTTCTTGTTAAGTTTTCCTTAACTTCGCATGGGGCTTGCGCGCGGGCGGGGGTTCGCGGCGGATCCCGCGCTAAGATGCACCCATGGAGACGCAGGTGGACAAAGACATGCCGAAAGGCGAAGACGCTGCGAGCGCCGGGAGCGCCAGGGACGCTGCGAGCGCCGGGAGCGCCAGGGGCGTCGCGGGCTCTGCAGGCGCCGTGGACGCGCCGCGCGTGCTCGTGTGCGACGACGAGGCGGCCATCGCCGAGCTGGTGGCCAGCCTGCTCGCGGACGCGGGCATGCGCGTGCAGGCGTGCCTCGGTGCGCGCCGCGCGCTCGAGCTCTTCGAAGAGCAGCCGTTCGACCTGGTGATCCTCGACGTCATGATGCCCGGGATGGACGGGTTCGAGCTGTGCTGCCGCATGAGGGCTGCCTCCGAGGTCCCCATCATGTTCCTCACGGCGCGCGACGAGGAGGCTGACCAGGTGGTGGGCTTCACGCTCGGCGCCGACGACTACGTGACCAAGCCGTTCAAGCCGCGCGAGCTGGTGGCGCGCGTGAAGGCGCGCCTGCGCCGCGCGCGCTGCGACCAAGCCGTGCTCGCAAGCCCCGACGTGGTGGTCGCGGGCGGCATCGAGGTCGACCTGCGAGCGCACAAGGCCGCGCTGTACGGCGAGGCGCTTCCCCTCACGCCGAAGGAGTTCGCCATCCTGGCGCTCCTCGCGCGTCGCGCGGGCGCGCCCGTGCCCACGCGCGACATCTTCGAGGAGGTGTGGGGCGAGCGCTACGACGCCTCGGCTGCCAACACCGTGATGGTGCACATCCGCCACCTGCGCAAGAAGCTTGCCGCCGTGGACGCCTCGACTGCGTTCATCGAGACGGCGTGGGGCGTGGGATACAAGCTGGCTGCCGGCGCGGGCGGGGGCGCGTGATGGCCGCCTTCCGCAGCGCCCAGACGCGCGTGCTGCGCCGTCGCCTCTTCGGGCGCATCCTCGTCTGCGTAGGCGCCTTCACGCTCGCGTTCACCGTGGTCGCGCTCATGCTCGACGCCTTCGTGCTCGATGCGGCAGGCAACTGGGTAGCCGACCGCACCTCCACGTGGTTCGAGGTGCCCGCCGAGAAGATAGACGCGTACCTCGAGAGCGAGGGCACCCCCTCCTCGGACTTCCAGGTTGTCTGGTCGGATGCCGAGCAGCTCTACCATGTGCGTCACCTGGGGGTCTACAACACGCTCAAGGCGCTCAAGGTCCCCCTCGCCCTCGTCGTGTGCTTGGGCGGCGTGGTCGTGGCGGCGCTTCTGAGCGTCAACCGCTCGCTGCGCTACTTCGACGAGCTCGCGGGCGCGGTGGCGGGCCTCGTGGCCGACCGCGAGAGGCCCGTGGCGCTCTCGCCGAACCTGGCCATCGTGCAGGGCGAGCTCAACGCCGTCCGCGAGGCGTCGCTTGCCGACGAGCGCGCCGCCGTGGCGGCCGAGCGCCGCAAGAACGAGCTGGTGGCCTACCTCGCGCATGACGTGAGGACCCCGCTCACCTCGGTGGTGGGCTACCTGTCGCTGCTCGCCGACGCGCCCGACCTCTCGAGCGAGACGCGCGCGCGGTACACCGAGGTGGCGCTTGGGAAGGCCGAGCGCCTCGAGGGCCTGATCGACGAGTTCTTCGAGATCACGCGCTACAACTTGCAGGCCATCCCCGTCGAGCGCGCCACCGTCGACGTGCGGTTGTTCTGCGAGCAGGTCGCCGAGGCGTTCTACCCCGACGCACAGGCGCGCGGGCTTGAGATCAGGGTGGAGGCGCCTGCAGGCGAGACGTTCTTCGTCGATCCGGACAAGCTTGCGCGCGCCGTGGGCAACGTGCTGCGCAACGCGGTGGCCTACGCGAGCGAGGGAACGGCCGTCGAGCTGCGCGCGCGGCGCAGCGCGATGACGGACGCGTGGCTGCTCACCGTCTCCAACGAAGGCCGCGAGATCTCCGAGGCGCATCTGCGGAGCGTGTTCGACAAGTTCTACCGCGAGGACGCCTCGCGCGCTTCCGGCGGCGGGGGCGCGGGCCTCGGGCTCGCCATCGCGAAGGAGATCGTCATCGCGCACGGCGGCGGCATCCGCGCCGAGAGCGCGGGCGGCGTCACCACGTTCACCATCGCGCTGCTCTGAGGGCCGTTGAGGATGGCGGGCCCGCTCGCCGGCCCGCTCGCCGGTTCCCCGTCCTTCGCGCGTCCCCTTCGCCTGGGGCGCGTGCCTCCGGCATGGGGTGCCGGCCGCGTTCACTCATGCCCTTCGGGGGATGACCGTTCGCGGAATTCAGGGCGCTTTGTGAGGCGTTTGCGCGCGTGAGGGCATAATCTTCTCCCATATCGGCAGGCTGGCATGGTCTGCATGCGCCCCCGGCGTCATGTGCGCCACGGCGGCCTGCGTCGGCAGGTGGGGCACGGCTTGGACGGAAGCGGTGTCACGCTGAATGTTGGCTCTGAAAGGAGAACGGATTATGTGTTTTAGACCGGCAGATGCATCCGCAGGCGGCGGCCCGAACGAATGCCCCGAGTGCGGCAAGAAGATCCAGGCCATGGGCGGTCTCGTCCTGAAGTCCTGCCCCTTCTGCAAGTGCGACTTCACCCCCTACCTCAACGGCGAGAAGGCCGTGCCCGGCGCCCCCGCGGCCCCCGGCGCGCCTGGCGCCCCCGGTGCCCCGAAGGCTCCCGGCGCTCCTGCGGCCCCGAAGGCCCCCGGCCAGTAAGCTCGCGCAGCCTGCGCGCTCAAGCTTCGGCAAGCCCGAAAGCCCCTCGCTCGCGAGGGGCTTTTTTCGTGCGCCTGCCCGCGCCGCTCGCCGCGGCATGCGCGCGGCGGCGTATACTTCTCGCGACGGGGCGCACGCCCCGCCTTCTGCATCTGGAAATCCGAGGAGGGAGCCTCAGGCGGCGAAGCGCGCCCGAGCTCTCTTCGCGCAGAGCGCTCCGGCAAGGCGCCCCTCGCGGGCTGCCGGGCTGTCGGCGCTTCCCCTTTGAGCTTGATCAACGGACAAGGAGAACCTCATGGGCAACATTCGCATTGGCATCTTGGGATACGGAAACCTCGGTCGCGGCGTGGAGCTGGCGTGCGCGGTGAACCCCGACACCGAGCTGGTGGCGGTGTTCACGCGCCGCGACCCGGCGAGCGTGAAGGTGCGCACCGCGGGCGTGGCGGTGTGGCCGGCGGCCGACCTGGAGGCGCACGTGGACGACGTCGACGTGCTCGTGCTTGCCGGCGGCAGCGCCACCGACCTGCCCGAGCAGACGCCGGCCGCCGCGCGCCTGTTCAACGTGGTGGACTCGTTCGACACGCACGCCAACATCCCCGCGCACTTCGCCGCGGTGGACGAGGCGGCGCGCGAGAGCGGGCACGTGGCCGTGATCTCGGTGGGCTGGGACCCGGGCATGTTCTCGGTGTCGCGCCTGTACGCCAACGCCATCATGCCCGCGGGCGCTGACTACACGTTCTGGGGCCGCGGCGTGAGCCAGGGGCACTCCGACGCCATCCGCCGCATCCCCGGCGTGGTGGACGCGCGCCAGTACACGGTGCCGGTGCCGGAGGCGCTCGCCGCGGTGCGCGCCGGCGAGAACCCCGAGCTCACCACGCGCCAGAAGCACACGCGCGAGTGCTTCGTGGTGGCCGAGCCGGGCGCTGACGAGGAGGCCATCGAGCGCGCCATCGTCGAGATGCCCAACTACTTCGCCGACTACGACACCACGGTGACGTTCATCAGCAAGGAGGAGCTCGACCGCGACCACGCGGGCATCCCGCACGGCGGCTCGGTCATCCGCACGGGCGCCACGGGCGCGAACGGCGAGAACTCCCACGTCATCGAGTTCTCGCTCAAGCTCGACTCGAACCCCGAGTTCACGGGCAGCGTGCTCGTGGCCTTCGCGCGCGCGGCGCACCGCCTGAGCCAGGAGGGCGCGCGCGGCTGCAAGACCATCTTCGACATCGCGCCGGCGTACCTGAGCGCCCAGACCCCCGAGGAGCTGCGCGCGCACATGCTCTAGGCGCGCCTGAGCACGTCTGCGGAGGGGTCGTGCCAAGGCGCCTCTCGGCGCGTCTGCGAAGCGGCGAAGGGGCGCGCGGACGTTGGGCCGCGCGCCTTTCGCTCGGCGCGCCTGGGCGCGTCTGCGAAATAGGCGAAGGTCGTGGGGTGAGATATTCCTCAGTTGTCGTATCATGGAACGACTTGCGTTTTCGAAGGAGTGTGCAATGACTGAGGAAGTAACCGAGGCAAAGCGGAAGGGGCGTCGCGACAGCTTCGCCACGCGCACGGGATTCATCTTGGCGTGCGTGGGAAGCGCGGTGGGCATGGCCAACATCTGGCTGTTCCCGTATCGCGTGGCCGAGCTCGGCGGCGCGGCGTTTCTTATTCCGTACCTGCTGTTCGTGGTCTTGATCGGGTTCACGGGCGTCATCGGCGAGATGGCGTTCGGCCGCGCGGCGGGCACGGGCCCCATGGGCGCGTTCGCGTTCGCCCTGGAGAAGCGCGGCGTGGCGCACGCGCGCGGCATCGGCAAGGCCATCGGCCTCATCCCCACGCTCGGCTCGCTCGCCATCGCCATCGGCTACGCCGTGGTGCTCGGCTGGGCGTTCAACTACCTGGTGGCGTCGCTTGACGGCCAGCTCATGGCCCAGGAGAGCATGGGCGCGTTCTTCGGCGGCATCGCGTCGGAGTTCGGCAACGTGGGCTTCCACGTGCTCGGCCTCGCGGTGACGTTCGCCGTCATGATCCTGGGCATCTCGCGCGGCATCGAGCGCATCAACAAGGTGCTCATGCCGGCGTTCTTCGTGCTGTTCGTGATCGTGGTGGTGCGCGTGGCCACGCTGCCGGGCGCGGGCGCGGGCTACGAGTATCTGCTCGTGCCGCGCTGGGAGGCGCTTTCCAACCCCACCACCTGGGTGTATGCGCTCGGCCAGGCGTTCTTCAGCCTGTCGATCGCCGGCAACGGCACGCTCGTGTACGGCAGCTACCTGAAGCGCGACGTCGACGTGGTCACGTCGGCGCGCAACGTGGCCATCTTCGACACGCTGGCGGCCATGGTGGCGGCATGCGCGGTGGTGCCGGCCGTGTTCGTGTTCGGCCTCGACGTGGCGAGCGGCCCGCCGCTCATGTTCATCACGCTGCCGAGCGTGTTCCAGGAGATGCCGTTCGGAAGCGTCTTCGTGGTCGTCTTCTTCGTCGCGGTGACGTTCGCCGCGGTCACGAGCCTCATGAACCTGTTCGAGGCGCCGGTGGAGGCGCTGCAGGCGCAGTTCGGCCTCTCGCGCGGCGTGGCGGTGGGCATCATCGCCGTCATCGCCGTGGGCGTGGGCCTGTTCCTGGAGAGCGGGGACGTGGTGTCGACGTGGATGGACGTGGTGTCGATCTACGTGATGCCCACGGGCGCGCTTCTGGCCGCCATCATGTTCTTCTGGGTGTGCCCGAAGGGGTTCGCGCGCGAGCAGGCGCAGCTCGGGCATGACAAGCCGCTCGGCGCCTGGTTCGACTACCTGCCGAAGTACGTGTTCGTGGGGATCACCGCGCTCGTGATCGTGCTCGGGATCTTCTACGGCGGCATCGGGTAGGGCCGGCGGGGCCGGTTCTCTCAGTCGCGGTGGCTCACGCGCAGCTCCCAGAACGCCACGGCCGAGGCGGCGGCCACGTTGAGCGAGTCCACGGCGTGGTCCATGGGGATGCGCACCGTGTAGTCGCATGCGGCGATGGTGGCGGGGGCGAGGCCGTCGCCCTCGGTTCCCAGCACGAGCGCCAGCTTGTCGCAGGCGCGCAGGCGACGGTCCTGCAGCGGGACGGAGTCGTCCGACAGCGCGAGCGCGCAGGTGGTGAAGCCCGCCGCGCGCAGGAGCGGCAGGCCCTCGCGCGTCCAGTCGCGGCCGCTCCCGATGCGCGTCCACGGCACCTGGAACACGGTGCCCATCGACACGCGCGCCGCGCGCCGGTAGAAGGGGTCGTGGCAGGCGGGCGTGACGAGCACCGCGTCCACGCCGAGCGCGGCCGCCGAGCGGAAGATGGCGCCGACGTTGGTATAGTTCGTGACGTCCTCGAGCACGGCGACGCGCCGCGCGCCGGCGAGCAGGTCCTCGGCGCGGGGCAGAGGCGGCCGCAGGAAGGCCGCGAGCGCGCCGCGGGTGCGCGTGAACCCGGTGAGCGCGCGCATCTGCTCGCGCGTGGCGACGAACGCGGGCAGCGAGGGGTCGCGCGCGAGCAGGCGCTCGATGAGCGGGCGCGTGGCGTCGAGCCAGCAGTCCTCCAGAAGCAGCGCGAAGGGCTCGATGCCGGCCGCGAGCGCCCGCTCGATCACGTTTTTGGACTCGCCGATGAACAGGCCGTCCGCGAGGCGGTTGGGGTCGGCGGGGCACGTCGCGCGCGTGGCCGCGCCGTCCGCACGCGCGTCTGCCGCCGCCCGGGCCTGCGCGTCGACGGCGCGCGCGAGGCCCACCATCTGGCGCGCGTCGCGCAGCTCGGCGTCGGTCATGCGCGAGAACGGCGCAAGGCGGGCGTCGTCGAGGGTGGTCAGGCGGATGACGGGCATGGTGCTCCTTCGTGGTCGTGCCGGCTTGCGCGCGGCCTGCGCGGCGGCGTCTCGGCCGGCGGGACAGCGCCCGCGAGCATGCGGCTTCGCGGGATCGCGGGCGCCGCGCGCGGCGGCAGCTCCCATTCTAAATCAGCCTTCGGGGCCGCGCGGGCGCGAAGGCCGGCTCATCCTGTGGAGGAAGTCTGACGAAAAGGTAACGGGAATTTGACTCTGCGCTCATTTTCGGCTTACCGCTTCAAAACACGGCGGTTCTATGGTAGCCTTGCGCGACCGCAAAGGAAGCGCGGTACTGTCAACCGCCCGCAGGCAACGGGCAAACGTTCCAGAAAGGAGCATTCACCATGAATGCCAATCTGATCGTCGCAAAGGCGAACGCGTGGGAAGTCAACCAGCACGTCGGGCGCGCCATCGAGGCGAACCTGCCTGACTACCAGGTTGAGGCGCTCGGCCGCGGCGCTGGGTGTGACCTGAAGGCCAAGGCCCGGATCATGTCTCGTCCCAGCTTGCTCAAGAGCTTCTTCCGCGCCGCGTAAGGGACGAAGCGGGCTCGTCGCAGCCTGCTCATTCTGATTATTCGAAGCCGTCTCCCCGGGGAGGCGGCTTTTGCGCTTTCCGGGCGCTACAATGCGGCGCAAGCACATCGACGACGGTCCTATCGAGAAGGAGACCACATGCTCAGAGCACTTGAGATCAAGCCCGACGTGTACTGGGTGGGCGGCATCGACTGGAACGAGCGCAACTTCCACGGCTACACCACCGACCGCGGGTCAACCTACAACGCGTACCTGATCCTCGACGAGCACGTGACGCTCATCGACACCTGCAAGCCCGAGTTCGCCGACGAGCTCATCGAGCGCATCAGCGACATCATCGACCCGGCGCGCATCGAGTACGTGGTGTCGAACCACGTGGAGCAGGACCACTCGGGCGCGATCCCCGCCGTCATGGAGCGCGCGCCGCACGCGAAGATCGTCACGAGCAGCCCGCACGGGCTCAAGGGCCTCGCCGCGCACTACGGCGACGCCTACGAGTACGTGCCCGTGAAGACGGGCGACATCCTCTGCATCGGCAAGCGCACGCTCGCGTTCACCGCCACGGTGATGGTGCACTGGCCCGACAACATGGTCACCTACTCGCCGCACGACAAGATCCTGTTCTCCAACGACGCGTTCGGCCAGCACTTCGCCTCGTCCAAGCACTTCGACGACGAGGTGGGCCTGCCCGAGGTGCTCGCGCAGGCGAAGAAGTACTACGCCAACATCGTGATGCCGTACTCGCGCCACGTGGTGCGCGCCCTCGGGGCGCTCGCCGACGCCGACATCGACATGATCGCGCCGAGCCACGGCGTCATCTGGCGCAGCCACGTGCCCGAGATCATGGCGGAGTACGCGCGTTGGAGCTCGCTTGAGCCCGAGGAGTACGCGGTGGTGGTGTACGACTCCATGTGGCACACCACCGAGGCCATGGCGCACCAGATCGTGGAGGCGTTCATCGAGGCGGGCACGCCGACGCGCCTGTTCGACCTGAAGGCCAACCACATCTCCGACATCATGACCGAGGTCCTGCCGGCGAAGTACGTGGCGGTGGGCTCGCCCACGCTCAACAACGGCATGATGCCCACGGTGGCGGCGTTTCTGTGCTACCTGAAGGGGCTCTCGCCGAAGGGCGGCTGGCCGGGCCGCGTGGGCATCCCGTTCGGCTCGTTCGGCTGGGGCAAGAACGGCCCGGACGAGGTGGCCGAGTCGCTGGAGAAGTGCGGCTTCGACCTGGCCTTCGGCACGCTGACGCACCAGTGGACCGAAGACGAGGAGGGCTTGGGCCAGCTGCACGAGGCCGTGCTCGCCGGGCTCGGGAGGTAGGCGGGCGCAGACCCTCGACGTCCAGTTCCCCAACGCAAGCGGAGGCGCCCCGGCGGCATGCCGGGGCGCCTCCTTCGCTTCATGGGCGTTCTTGCGCTCGCGCGCGCGGTGCGCTGCTAGCCCTCGATGGCGATCACGCGCTTCTCCTCGAGCTTGGGCGCGGGCTGCTTCTTCGGCACCGCGATCTTGAGCAGGCCGTCCTCGAAGCGGGCGCGGATGTCCTCCTCGACGATCTCCTCGCCGACGTAGAAGCTGCGGCTGCACGTGCCGCTGAAGCGCTCCTTGCGCAGCCAGGTGCCCTTGTCGCCCTCGGAGGTGGCTTCGGTCTGCGTGCGCGCGCTGATGGAGAGGTAGCCGTCCTTGAGCTCGGCGGTCACGTTCTCCTTCTTGAACCCGGGCAGGTCGACCGTGAGCTCGAAGCCCTCGGGCGTCTCGCGGATGTCGGTGCGCATGAGGGTGGGGGAGGTGGTGCGCGCCGGCGTGTCGAAGAACGCCTCGAAGGGGTCGTTCATCAGGGTGTTGAAGAGGCTGCGCGGGGCGTTGGCGCGTGCGGGTACCAGCATGGACATGGGATCATCTCCGTTCGGTTGCGGCTGCAAGGCTGCGCGCCCGCTGCGAGGCTCGTGGCTGATGTGCTTCTCTCACGTGATGTGCTGCCCTCGCGGGCTCGGTAGTCTTGCGCCTGGTTCTGTTTACGAGTACGTTATAGCACGCTGAATTAGCACTCTCAAGCCGAGAGTGCTAAATAGCGGGCGAACGTCACAGAGTTGCCATATTTGGCTTGCCCCGCATGCGCGTCCGGCGCTGCGGGCTCGGCCCCTTCTGCCTGCGGGCGCCGGCATGCTGCTGGCGGTCCCTGCGGGTGTTGGGACGCTTTCAGAAATAATTCGCGATTAGCTCTTGCTAACTGTGCATACTGTGTATATAGTGTATATATCATGATATGCACAGTTAGCGTGCGCCTGATCAACGCGCGAGAGCTGTGCGAGCGAATTCGCGCAACGCACTACGAAGAACGCACTTTGGAGAACACACTACGGAGAACGCACTCCGGAGAGCGCGCTATGAAGAACGTACTCCGAAGAACACGTTCCGAAGAACGCGCTACGAAGAGGGCGCTGTGGAAAACGCCCTTCGGAGAAGGCGAGAAATGGCAGGCAACGTGGAGATAATCATCTCGAATGCGAGCAGCAAGCCCATCTACGAGCAGATAGCGACCCAGATAAAGGACGCCATCCTCGCAGGTGAGCTGGATGAGGGCGCCCCCCTTCCGTCCATCCGCGCGCTGGCGAACGACCTGCACGTGAGCGTCATCACCACCAAGCGCGCCTACGCTGACCTCGAGGAGCTCGGCTTCATCGAGACGGTGCAGGGCAAGGGCAGCTTCGTGGCCGGCGGCAACCTCGAGCTTCTGCGCGAGGAGCGGCTGCGCCACGTGGAGGAGCTGCTCGAGCAGGCGCTCTCCGACGCGCTGTCGGCGGGGGTGACGGTGCGCGAGCTGCACGACATGCTCGACGTGCTGGCCGAGGACATGCCCGACGCGTAAGGCGCCTGGCACGTAGGACGCGGGGAGCGCCGTGCGCGCGGCCGTGCCGCCGCAGCGCCCGCACCAGGCGTGACGCGGCGGCGTCGAAGCGCCAGCGCCCGCACCAGGCATGACGCGTTGACGCCAAGTGCGGCGGCGCTCCCTCGTCAGGCGCGTTTTGCCAGGTACGTCGGCGCTCCCTCGTCGGGCGCGTTTTGCCAGGCGCGGCGGCGCGGAAGCGCCCTTGCGATTCACGAACGAATGTTTCACGTGAAACATTCCTGCATTGCGAAAGACATCCAGAAAAGGAATGGCTATGTACGACCTCGTCAGGGTTGAGAACCTTGCAAAAGCGTATCCGGGGTTCACGCTCGATCACGTGAGCCTGAGCGTGCCAGCTGGCTGCGTGACCGGATTCATCGGATCGAACGGCGCTGGCAAAACCACCACCATCAAGACGATCCTCGGGCTCATCCGCCCGAGCGCGGGCAACGTCGCGCTCTTCGGCGAGCCTGTCTGCGGATTTGAGGAAGGTGGGGAATTATCAACAGATCAGAAGAATATGACGAACGCAAGCGGCGCGCCTCAGATCCACGAAGCGGCGCTCGTCCGCGCGAAGGCGCGCATCGGCGTGGTGTTCGACGCCTGCCCCTTCCCGAGCGAGTCGCTCGTGAGCGACGTGGAGCACATCGGGCGCTTCGCGTTCCCCACGTGGGATCGCGGCCTGTTCGAACAGTACGCGCGCCAGTTCGACCTCGGCGCGAAGAAGCGGGTGAAGGAGCTCTCGCGCGGCATGGGCATGAAGCTGCAGCTGGCGTTCGCGCTGGCGCATGCGCCTGAGCTGCTCATCCTCGACGAGGTGACGGCGGGGCTCGACCCCATGGCGCGCGAGGAGGTGCTCGACATCCTGCGCGGCTTCATGACCGACGAGCGCCGCGGCATCCTCCTGTCGAGCCACATCACGTCTGATCTGGAGAAGATCGCCGACTACGTGGTGTGCATCGACGCGGGGCGCGTGATGTTCGACTGCATGGTCGACGTGATCTGCGACGTCGCGGGCGTGGCGCGCTGCGGCGCCGAGCAGGCGCGGGCCATCGTCGAGAGCGGCGCGTTCGCGCAGGGCAGCTTGCGCGTCATGGCCGGCGCGTACGCGCACGAGGTGCTCGTGCCCGACCGCGCGCTCCTGTCCCGCCGCTTTCCGAAGGTGGCGTGCGAGCGCGTGAGCATTGACGACTACATGAGGCTGATGTTGAAGGGAGAGGCCCGATGAAGGCGATGATCTTTTCCGACTTGATTACCATGCGCCACAGCTTGATCCAGCTGCTCGTCATCATGGCGGTGGTTTCCCTCGTCATCGCGCTCAGCGTGGACACGTTGGCGGCCACGGCGGCGTGTGCCGCGACCCTGGTTCCCTTCTCGTTCGTGTTCAACGCCTCGGCTTACGACGAGGTGAACAATTGGGGGTCGTTTCGCCTGGCCATGCCCATGAGCCGCCGTGACGTGGTGGTGGGGCGCTACGCGAGCCTTCTTCTGGTGACGGCGCTGTCGCTCGGGATGAGCCTTGCGTACACGTTTGCCATCACGGGCGTGGCGGCGCTGCTTGCCGGCGTGATGGGGCAAGGCGCGCCGCTTGAGAGCCTGCTTCTGGAGAACAACCCGCCCGAGATGATCGTGGCCGCCGGTTTGGCGGGCGTGGTGGCGGTGCTGGTGGCGGCTTCCGTCACGCTGCCGTTCATCATGCGCTTCGGCATGACGCTTGCCGTTCGCGTGCTGCCGTTTGCGACGTTGTGCGGGGTAGGGGGCTTCTGCGCCGCCGCCGGCAACGGCCTGTTCGCCGGGCTTCTGCCCGCGGGTGCGCTGGAGCCTCTCTTCGGCAGCGGGTATGCGGGCCTGTTCGTCGTCCTCGTGGTGGTGCCGATTGCGCTCTACGCGGCGAGCCTGGCGATATCGCTGCGCGTGTGCCGCTCGCGCGAGCTGTAGCGAACGGGGCGCGCTGCGGGGGCGGGACGATGCTGCGTGCGACCTCGTCCCGCCCCCGCATGTTTTGCAGGAGCGCCGCCTTCGCCCGCTTCCGCGCGGGCAAAGCTCCGCGTCCCGCGTCCCGCCCCCGCATGTGATGTTGGCGCGCGCCGGCGCCGGCTTTACAGGTGCTCGCGCAGGAACGCCTCGATGGCGTCGAAGGGGATGACGTCGAGGTTGTCGTAGAGGTCCGTGTGGTTGGCGCCGGGAATCACCATCAGGCACTTGTTGGCGTTCTGGTAGCCGCCCTCGGGCTGCTTGAGCTGGGCGAAGGCATCCAGGCTGAAGTAGAGCGAGTGCGCCTTCTCGCCGTGGAGCATGAGCACGGCGCTCTCGATCTCGCTCGCGTAGGCCAGAAGCGGCAGGTTCGCGAACGGCAGCGACGAGGTGACGTTCCAGCCGTCGTTGGAGTTCAGCGAGCGCGGGTGGTAGCCGCGCGACGTCTTGTAGTAGGCGTAGTAGTCGCGCACGAACTGCGGCGCGTCCTCGGGCAGCGGGTCGACGACGCCGCCCGCGCGCTGGTAGGAGCCGCTCGCGTAGTCGGCCGTGCGCTGCGCGTTGAGGGCCTGGCGCAGGCTGCGGCGCGCGTCCGCGTTGTCGTCGGCGTCGAAGTAGCCGCGCGCGTTGACGCGGCTCATGTCGTACATGGTGGCGGTCACCGTGGCCTTGATGCGCGTGTCCTGCGCGGCGGCGGAAAGCGCCAGGCCGCCCCAGCCGCAGATGCCCACGACGCCGATGCGCTCGGGGTCGACCCCGTCAAGCGTGGAGAGGAAGTCCACCGCCGCGCAGAAGTCCTCGGTGTTGATGTCGGGCGATGCCACGTAGCGCGGCTCGCCGCCGCTCTCGCCCGTGAACGACGGGTCGAAGGCGAGGGACAGAAAGCCCCGCTCGGCGAGCGTCTGCGCGTACAGGCCGCTCGACTGCTCCTTCACGGCGCCGAACGGGCCCGACACGGCCACGGCGGGCAGCAGCGCCGGGGCGCCTGCCGCGTCATCGGCCGCCTTCGGCGCGTAGAGGTCGGCCGCCAGCGTGACGCCGTAGCGGTTGTGGAACGTGACCTTGCGGTGGCTCACCTTGTCGCTCTGCGGGAACACCTTGTCCCATTCCTGAGCGAGCTCAAGTTTCTCGTTTTGCACGGGTTCTCCCATCTTCGTCGTAAACCTGAGCATATGGTAAGGCGAAGGCGCGCGCAGGCGAACTGCCCGTAGCGTAATTCGCTCTATGCCTCGAAGGCATAGCCCAACGTGCCCGCCTCTAGGCGGTGTGGCTCACGGGGAGGGCGAGGTACCAGGCGAGCCGCTCGTCGACGATGCCCTTCAGGTCGGCGCGCTGCCCCTCGGCGAAGTCGGCGCGTGCGTCGATCTCGGACTTGAGCCGCTCGGCGAGGCTGCGGGCCGTGCCCTCGCCCGGCGCCGGGCAGCAGGGGCGCATGAAGAAGCGCACCCAGTACGTCTGCGCTTGCATGGCCTCCTTGAGGTCCTCGTAGCTCTCCTCGCTCCCGATGGTGATGACCTCGCACTCCGTCTCCATGGCGTCCTCCTTGCCTGGTCGGCCTTTCGTCATGAGGGCAGCATAGCCGATGGGTTTCCCGAAGTGAACCAGGTAAAGGGCCATCGGGCACGTTGCGGCCGCAACGTGCCGGCCTCGCGCTACCTTGCCGCGCTACTTCGCCGCCTCTTCCACCACCTCGTGCAGGACGTCGAGGAAGACCTGGGCTTGCTTGGTGGGCAGCGACTTGCGCCAGATGATGCCCTGCCTTGACTCGATGCGAGGCTCGAGCGGCACGAAGGCGAGCTTGCTGGACCCGTCCGACGACATCAGCCCCTCGTAGGTGAAGGCGATGCCGAAGCCCCGCTCCACGAGCCACTGCACGTTGGAGGGCAGGTCGTACGCAGCGATGATCTCGGCGGTCTCCGCGAGGGACCCCAGCCAGCTGCGCAGCGGCTCGGCGTTCGCCCCCTGGCGCGGGGTGATGAGCGCCCGCCCCTCGAGGTCCGCAGGCCCCACGCTCGCGCGGCAGGCGAGCGGGTCGTCGCGGCGCATGACCATGCCCCAGCGGTCGCGCTCGGGCAGCACGAGGGCGTTCAGGTTCACGTGCGCCTGCATCTCGCACTCGAGCATGAGGTCGAAGCGTCCGCGCACGAGCCCGTCCATCAGATCCGACGTGGTCCCGCTGTACAGCTGGAAGTCGATGAGGGGGTAGGCGTCGCGCACGCGGCGCATCGCCTCCACGAGCGTGCCCACGAGCCGCGTCTCGCCGGCGGCTATGTGCACGCTGCCCGAGACGGTCTTGGCGGGCAGCGAGATGTCGGCCTGCGCCTTGTCGGCGAGTTCCACGATGCTCTCGGCGTAGCGCGCGAGCATGGCGCCGTGCTCGGTGAGGGAGACGCCCGCGTGCCCGCGCGTGTAGAGCTGGCGTCCGAGCTCGTCCTCGAGCGCGGCGAGCTGCCGCGAGAGCGTGGGCTGGGTGACGTGCAGCCGCTTGGCGGCGTGCGAGAGGCTGCCCTCCTGCGCCACGGCGAGGAAGTACCTGAGGGTCCGTATCTCCATGACGTGCTCCTTCCGTCGGCAGCCGTGGGGCGCCTGCGCAAGCTCTCGCGCAAGACGCAACTCTTATATTATGCCACAAGAGCATAGTTCCCCTGTCATCCTGAGCGGAGCGCCCACAGGGCGCGGAGTCGAAGGATCTGGCTGCAAGCAGAATGCGCCTCCAGCTGCGCGCGAATCGCCCGCAACCTTACGTTGGCGCCAGGCCGAACGACCATGCCGGCGCTCGCATGCGCGCTGGCGTTGGGTGCGAAAATCGCGTCACTTGATTCAAGGGCCGTTTTTTGCTGCGTCAAAAAGTAGACTTTTTGCCAACCCTCGAATCCAGCCTGAGGGGCCTCGTGCGAAGACGCTTGACCTGCTCTTTCCTTGAACCCGAACTAA
>NZ_JAAKEE010000003.1:0-123607 GCF_011038995.1 Adlercreutzia sp. ZJ242 | reverse complement strand
GCCGCCGCAAGCGCGCGCGGCAGCGCCGGCAATGCCAGCGGCAGCGCCGGCGGCGGGCATCGCCGCGCGCGCCGCCGCAGCCACAAGCCGCAGCAGGGCCCGGGGCAGCCCAAGGGACAGGGCCCTGACGGGGGCAAGGGAGGAGCCGAGTAAATGAACACCAGCTACGCGCTTACGACGGACCTGTACCAGATCACCATGGCCCAGGGCTACTGGGACGCGGACCGCGGCGGCGAAGAGGCGTGCTTCACCATGTACTTCCGCGACTACCCCTTCAAGGGGGGCTTCGCGGTGGCGTGTGGCACCGCGCAGCTCGCCGAGCTCATCGAGGGCTACCGCTTCGAGGAGCGCGACATCGCCTACCTGCGCACGCTCGAGGCCCCGGGCGGCGGGCCGCTCTTCAGCGAGGGCTTCCTCTCCTACCTGGCCGACCTGCGCCTCACCTGCGACGTCGACGCAGTGCGCGAGGGCACCATCGTGTTCCCCCACGAGCCCATCGTGCGGGTGACCGGCCCCATCATGCAGTGCCAGCTCCTTGAGACGGCTCTTCTGAACTGCGTGAACTTCCAGACGCTCATCGCCACCAAGGCCGCGCGCGTCTGCCGCGCCGCCGACGGGCGCCCCGTGGCCGAGTTCGGACTGCGCCGCGCGCAGGGCATGGGCGGCCTGTGGGCGAGCCGCGCGGCGGTTGTCGGCGGCTGCGCGTCCACCTCGAACGTCGACGCGGGGCGCCTGTTCGACATCCCCGTGTCGGGCACGCACGCCCACTCGTGGGTGATGTCGTTCCCTGACGAGCTCACGGCGTTCCGCGAGTACGCGCGCATCTTCCCGAGGAACTGCGTGCTTCTGGTCGACTCCTACGACGTCGAGCAGGGCATCCGCAACGCCATCACCGTGGGCCTCGAGATGCGCGAGCGCGGCGAGCGCCTCGCGGGCATCCGCATCGACTCGGGCGACCTGGCGTGGCTCGCGAAGATGGCGCGGCGCATGCTCGACGAGGCGGGGCTTTCCGACTGCGGCATCGTGCTGTCGAACGACTTGGACGAGCACACCATCAAGTCCATCCTCGACGAGGGCGCGCCGGTGTCATCGTGGGGCGTGGGCACCAAGCTCGCGACCGCGTACGACCAGCCCACGCTCGGCGGCGTGTACAAGCTCTCCGCCGTGCGCGAGCCGGGGTGCGACGTCTGGACGCGCCGCCTCAAGATCTCCGAGTCGGCGGCCAAGCTCACCATGCCGGGCGTGCTCGACGTGCGCCGCTACTACCACGACAACGGCAAGATCGCCGGCGACATGGTGTTCGACGTCACGTGCGAGGTCGACCCGCGCGAGGTGATCGTCGACCCCGTTGACGACCTGCGCCAGAAGAAGCTCGCGGGCCTGCGCTTCGAGACGCTCCTGCGCCCGCTCGCGCGCGCGGGCCAGGTGGCGCTCGAGCCCGAGGACCGCTCGGCCATGCAGGCGCGCTCGCGCGCACAGGCCGGCCTCGCCACGCTCGACGAGAGCCAGCTGCGCATGCTCAACCCGCACACCTATCCCGTGGGGCTTGAGTACGGATTGCACGAGCGTCGCCGCGAGCTCGTCGCCGAGCTGCGTGGTATCGTATAGCAAGACGCTTGCCGACGAGGTGAGCGCATGAGGGGAACGGGGGAGCTGTGGTAAAAA
Organism: Adlercreutzia sp. ZJ242; assembly: GCF_011038995.1. NCBI lineage: Bacteria > Bacillati > Actinomycetota > Coriobacteriia > Eggerthellales > Eggerthellaceae > Adlercreutzia > Adlercreutzia sp. ZJ242. The sequence continues at coordinate 121,942 of NZ_JAAKEE010000003.1, read as the reverse complement.
TCGTCACGGATTCGGTCGCGTCGATTCCCGCCGAGGTGGCGCGCGCGAAGGGCATCGAGGTGGTGTCGATGTTCGTGCACCACAAGGGGCGCGAGTACGTCGACGCCGAGATGGACGTCGATGAGTTCTACCGGGGCATCCACGCCATGGTCGACGACATCCCCACGTCAAGCCAGCCGTCCCAGCAGGTGCTCGAGGACGTGTTCGGGCGCGCCGCCCAGGCGGGCGACGCGGTCCTCGGCGTGTTCATGTCATCGCGCATGTCGGGCACGTTCGAGGGCGCGGTGCGCGTGGCGCGCAGCGTGAAGGCGCGGCACAGGGAGTTCGAGTGCAAGGTCATCGACTCCACGTCGAACAGCTACGACGAGGCGTTCTCCGTGTTCGACGCCGTCGACGTGCGCGACGCGGGGGGAAGCCTCGAGGAGTGCGCGCACGCGGTGGTCAAGGCGTGCGCCTCGTCGCGCTTCCTGTTCACGCCGGCCACGCTGGCCTTCTTGAAGGCGGGCGGGCGCATCGGCGGCGCGGCGGCGCTTCTGGGCAACCTCATCCAGCTCGCGCCCGTGCTCACGGTGTCCGAGGCCGAGGCCACCACGTTCGCCAAGGTGCGCACGCGCAAGAAGGCGCTCGACCGCATGCTGAGGGCGTTCCGGGAGGACGTCGAGGCGCACGGGCTCAAGCGCGTGGTGGTGCACTACATCGGCGAGGCGGCGCCGGCGCTCACGTGGGCGCGCGAGGCCGTGGAGCCCTACCTGGGCCGCGCCGTGGAGGTGCTGCCGGTGAGCCCCGTCATCGGGTGCCACGTGGGGCCCGCCGTGGGCCTCGCCTACGAGTGCAACGCGCCCCTTGCGGGCAAGTACGCGGGAAACACCGCCGACCTGGTGTTCTCCCTCTGACGAAGCGAGCAGGAGCGGACAGAAGTGGACAGAAGCGAACAGGAGCTTGGAAACATGCCGAAATGCAACCTCATCATCGACTCGTGCTGCGACCTTCCGCCCCAGGTGGTCGACCGCGAGGGGGTCTACCTGCTGAAGTTCCCCTACATCCTCGACGGGCAGACCTTCGAGGACGACCTGTTCCAGTCGGTCTCGGCGCCGGAGTTCTACGACGCCATGCGCAAGGGGGCCGAGCCGTCCACCTCGCAGATCTCCATGCCCGTCATCATCGACGCCTTCAACGCCGCCGTCGACAGCGGCATCCCCACGGTGTACCTGGCGTTCACGAGCGGGATGTCCGGCAGCTACGACGTGGCCATGCTCGTGTACGAGCAGGTGCGTGCGGCCCATCCTGACTTCGAGCTCTACGTGGTGGACACGCGCCTGGCGTCGGTGGCCGAGGGCCTGTTCGTCTACGAGGCCGTCAACCAGCGCGAGAAGGGGCTCTCCGCCGCCGAGCTGGCGAGCTGGGCCGAGGAGGCGCGCTGCTTCATCAACGAGGAGTTCATGGTGGAGGACCTCGAGGCGCTGCGCCGCGGCGGGCGCATTCCGGGGTCGGTGGCCGTGGCGGGCTCGGCGCTCGACGTGAAGCCGCTGCTCAACATCGACGCCGACGGCAAGCTGGCGCTCGTGGGCGTGGCGCGCGGGCGCAAGAAGGGCATCAAGCAGCTGGCCGAGTACTTCCAGAAGAACGCGGCGGACAACGGGCCGAGCCGGTACGTGGCCATCGGGCACGCCGACTGCCCGAAGGACGCGCAGCGCCTGAGGGACGCGCTTCTGAAGGTCGACGAGAACATCATGTTCCTGGAGTGCAACATCGGCCCGGTCATCGGCAGTCACGTGGGGCCCGGCATGCTGGCCGTGGTGTTCTGGGGACGGGACAAGCGCGAGAACCTGTCGGTTGCCGACCGCATCGCGCGCCGCGTGAAGGGGGGCAACTAGATCATGGCTCAGTCGTACGCTTACCGCGGGAGCGATGGCCTCATCGACGCGATGGCGGGGCGCCTTGAGGCTGCGGGGCTTGCGCGCGCTTCCGAGGTGGCCGCCGCCGACGTGGTCATCACGTTCTGCACGAGCCAGGGCGCGCTCGAGGACCTCTACTTCGGAGAGGGGGGCGTCATCCAGTCGGCGATGCCCGGCGCGCTGCTCATCGACTTGAGCGCCACTACGCCGAGCTTCGCGCGCGAGATGAGCGCCGTGGCCACGGTGAGCGACCTCGCGCTGGTCGAGGCGCCGCTCGTGGTGGCCGACGTGGCCGCCGCCGACGCGCTCTCGCGCGAGAACGCCGCGTGCTTCGCGGCGGGCGAGGCTGACGCGGTCACGAGGGCGCGGCCCGTGCTCGAGGCGCTGTTCGGGCAGGTGAGCGAAGAGGGCGCGCCGGGATCGGCCCAGCTCGCGCGCGCGGCGTACACGCTGCAGCTCGCGGCGCAGGTCATCGGCGCCGTCGAGGCTGACGCGCTCTTCCGCGCGACGCGCCGCAGCGTCTCGTGCGGCAACGCGGGGGAGGGCGAGCGCCCGGGCGGCGCGTCGCCTGCGGCGGCCCAGGTGCTCGAGGCGGTGGCCGCCGAGCGCTTCACGGGCGCCTACAACGCCGAGATGCTCATGTCCGCGCTGTCCGCGGCCATCATGGCGGCCGACGACGTGGAGCTCATCCTGCCGCAGGCCGAGGCCGCGCTGCACCTGCTCGAGCTTCTGGCCGTGGTGGGCGGCGCCGACAAGTCGCCCGCGGCGCTGTCGCTCGTGTACGGCGACGAGTCCGAGTGCGCCAAGCACGGCCTGGACTGGACGCGCGCCGAGGAGGTCTACGGCGCGGGCAAGCACGACGGCGAGGACGACTACGCCTTCGAGGACGACGGCTGCGGCTGCGGGCACGATCACGAGCACCGCTACGACGACTACGAGGGCTACGACCTCGACGATCCCTACGGCACCTTCTCCAACAACTGAGGCGCGAGGGGGCGCGGACGTCTCATGAGCTCCTTCGATGACGCCGGACCGGGTGCTTGCGCCAGCGCCCGCAGCGCAGCTGCCGCCCTCGGCGACGATACCCTGGGCGCTTGCGGCGCAGCTGCCGCAATCGACGACGGCGACCTCAACCCCTCCGCGTGCGACCTGTGCCCGCGGGCATGCGGCGCGAACCGCGCGGCGGGGGAGCGGGGCGCGTGCGGCGCGGGCGCGGAGGTGCTCGTGGCGCGCGCGGCGCTGCACCTGTGGGAGGAGCCTCCCATCAGCGGCGACAACGGCAGCGGGACCATCTTCTTCGCACACTGCCCGCTGCGCTGCGACTACTGCCAGAACGCGGTGATCGCGCACGGCGCCCTCGGCGCGCCCGCACGCGTGCCCGACCTGGCTGCGATGTGCCTCGACCTCGAGCAGCAGGGCGCGCTCAACGTGAACTTCGTCACGCCCACGCACTACGCCCCCCATGCGCGCGCGGCGGTGCGCCTGGCCCGCGTACGCGGCCTGGCGCTTCCCATCGTGTGGAACACGAGCGGGTACGAGACCGCGCGCGCCATCCGCGACAACGCGAACGAGGTGGACGTGTACCTCACCGACTTCAAGTACGCTGACGCGTCCCTCGGCGCGCGCTACTCGCACGTGCCCGACTACCCTGAGCGGGCGACGGAGGCGCTCGACGCCATGGTGCGCGCCGTGGGCGCGCCGGCGTACGACGAGTACCGCGGGCAGGAGCGCATGACGCGCGGCGTGGTGGTGCGCCACCTCATCCTGCCGGGGCACCTGGACGACTCCAAGCGCGTGGTGCAGACGGTGCACGAGCGCTACGGCGCCGACGTGCGCCTCTCCATCATGAACCAGTACACGCCCGTGGTGGCGACGGCTGCGCAGGCGGGCGACGCGCGGGCGCGCCGCGTGCTCGCGCGCTGCCCCGAGCTGGCGTGCCGCGTGCCCGACGAGGAGTACGAGGAGCTGCTCGACTTCGCCGACGCCCTCGGCGTGCCCGACTACTTCTGGCAGGAGGGCGGCGCCTGCGAGGAGAGCTTCATCCCGGAGTTCTCCGGCACGGGCGCCTAGGCTTCCGCGACGGCATTTCCCGAGCAGCTTGCGACCACCTCCTCCGCGCATCTTCCGAGCCTCCCTTTCCCTTGACAGGCGAATGTCCGTTCGATATTATAGCAAACAAACATTCGCAAGAACAGATGTTTCGCTATTCAGGAGGCCAGGCCCATGAACGTCGCCGACAAGCTCGAGATCCTCGCCGACGCGGCCAAGTACGACGTGGCTTGCACCTCCTCGGGCGTCGACCGCGCGGGGAAGAAGGGGCGGCTCGGCGCGGCGTCGTCAGCGGGCTGCTGCCACAGCTTCACCGCCGACGGCCGCTGCATTACGCTGCTCAAGGTGCTCATGACCAACGTGTGCGTGTTCGACTGCGCCTACTGCTCGAGCCGCGCGAGCAACGAGGGAGTGGTGCGCACGTGCTTCAAGCCGCGCGAGCTGGCCGACCTCACCATCGGGTTCTACCGCCGCAACTACATCGAGGGGCTGTTCCTCAGCTCGGGCGTCATGCGCAACCCCGACTTCACCTCCGAGCTCATGATCCAGACGCTCGAGATACTGCGGGGCGAGTACGGCTTTCGCGGGTACATCCACGCCAAGGCGGTGCCGGGCACCTCACCTGAGCTCATCACCCGCCTCGGGCATCTGGCCGACCGCATGTCGGTGAACCTCGAGCTGCCCTCGAGCGAGAGCCTTGCGCTGCTTGCCCCGCAGAAGTCGAAGCGCGCCATCTTGGCTCCCATGCGGCAGATCAGCGAGTCCATCGCGGAGGACGTCGAGTCGCGCGCGCTCGTGCGGCGGCGCACCACCGTGTACATGGCGAGCAGTCGCCCGCGCGCGGCGGCGCGCGCCTTCGTGCCCGCCGGGCAGTCAACCCAGATGATCATCGGCGCCTCGCCCGAGAGCGACTACCAGATCCTGAGCCTGTCGGCCGCGCTCTACCGCTCGCTCTCACTCAAGCGCGTGTTCTTCAGCGCGTATCTGCCCGTGAACGAAGACGCGCGGCTTCCCTCCACCGACGCCATCCAGCTCAACCGCGAGCACCGCCTCTACCAGGCCGACTGGCTCATGCGCTTCTACGGGTTCGAGGTGGGCGAGGTGATCGACGAGGCGCATCCGTTCCTCGCCACCGACGTTGACCCGAAGGCGAACTGGGCCCTGAACAACCTGGACTTGTTCCCCGTCGAGGTGAACACCGCGCCGTTCGAGACGCTCCTGCGCGTGCCGGGCATCGGCGTGCGCGGCGCCAAGCTCATCGTGCGCGCGCGTCGCCAGTCGACGCTGCGCGAGGACGAGCTGCGCCGCCTCGGCGTGGCCTACAAGCGCGCCCGCTACTTCATCACGTGCAACGGCACGTACGCGGGCGCCGGCGTCGAGTTCTCGCGCGAGTCGCTGCACGCGGCGCTTGCGGCCCCCATCCAGGGCGGGCGGCACGGCAGGCGTGCCGACAGGGCGCTTCCCGGCCAGATGAGCCTGTTCGACTCCGTGAGCACGCCCGAGAAGGAGCGCGCGCTCGGGCGGGGGCGCGCCGCGCAGGAGAACCGGGCGCTCGCGGGCGCGGAGACGGGCGCGGGCATGGTGGCGGGCACGGCAGCGGCCGGCAGGTCGGGCGGCGGCAGCGGCGCAGGCGTCACGAGGGGAGCGGCCGCGCAGGAGCGCCGGGCGCTCGCGGGTGCGCGGCGCGCGAAGCCGACGGTGGAGGCGCTGTTCTGATGCCCGCGCAGCCTGAGGTATACGACGAGGTGGCCTACGTCTACGACGGGACGCTCGAAGGCCTGCTCTCGGCGATCTTCGCGGCCTACGCCAACCATGAGGACCCTTCCGACGTCGTGCGCGAGGGCGTCATGCAGCCGCGGCTGGCGCAGCGCCTAGCGCGCATCGAGACGGACGTCGCGCACGCCGACCGCGTGCGCCGCGGGCTGTGCCGGGCATGCGGGCACCAGGCGTTCAGCGCCGTGAGGAAAGCGGCGCTCTCCGCGCGCGAGGACGCGGGAACCGCCGCGTACCGCTTCGTCCGCTACGCCATGGACAGCCAGAAGAAGCGCGACTGCACGCGCTGCCGCAAGCGCGCGACGTGCTCGGGCGCGCAGGGGAGGGGGCCGTGCCCCAAGCAGCGCGGGCGCGCCCTGTCCGACGTCACGCACCCGGCGGTCGAGCCGCTGTTCAGGATAGCGCGCGCGGTTGACCAGGAGTGCGAGCACATGCGCCAGTTCATCCGCTTCGAGCACCTCAGGTCGGACGAGGCGGACGTGTGGTTCGCGCGCTGCAACCCGCGCGACAGCGTGGTCCCGCTGGTCATGGGGCACTTCGTCGAGCGCTTCAGCATACAGCCCTTCATCATCTACGACGAGAACCACCACCTCGCCGGCGTCTTCGACGGGAGCACGTGGTACCTCGTCCGCACCAACGACCCCGCCACGTCGCTGCTCGAGCTCCCCGGCCACGCGGCCGACGAGGCGGCGATGCAGCAGGCGTGGAAGCGCTTCTACCGCACGGTGGCCGTGGAGTCGCGCTACAACCCCGAGCTCCGCCGGCACTTCATGCCCAAGCGCTTCTGGAGGAACCTCACCGAGATGCAGGAGGACCCCCAAGCTCTCGCCGTAAGCGCGCGCCGCTAGGGCGCCTTGGGGGAAGTCCTCGCCGCAGAAAGACGCGAAACGGTAAAGGGAGATTAGCGTTTTGATGACAAAAATATGAGGGATATGCGCGCGGACGTGCGACGTTCGTCACCCGCGCAAGCGTCGAGGCGCGCATCGCCGAGCGTCCGAAGGCGGGAAGGCCGCGCAAGGAGATAGCGAGGGCTTGAGAAGCGCTCAGGGAAGGCCCTCGCGCAAAAAAGCGGGCCACCTCGGGCGACCCGCTTCGCTTTATGGAGCCGGTGACAGGAATCGAACCCGCAACCCACTGATTACATAATCACTCGGTTCTTCACAACTGCTTGCTATAATCAAACCATCCGTCGGGGTCGTTTCGGACGTAAGTCCAAGGGAGCCATTTTGGCTAGCACGAGGCACCCGACTGACCTTCCCAGTATTCCTAACAGCTGCGCTCGAGGCCATCTACGAGTATCGCGCTTAGAACATGGCGCTTGGACGAAACTGCTTTACTTCGCTCTTGCCGAGAAGCAAGAGGACCCGGCGCCTTCGCGACGCCGGGCCCTCGATCAACTGGTGGAGCGAAGTTTCGAATATGCGAACTGCACTGTATCGTCTCGACAGCGCATTCGCCCTTCTGATCACTCTGTCGACGCGCCGCTGATGACAAGCGCATCTTGGCAGCGCTTCCTGTCAGATTCGTTGAGCAGAGCGATCACGCCGTCACGATACCTCTCAGGCACGTCGAGAATGGTGATCTTCCTGTTCACGATCCTCGACGCATACAGCTTCTCTCTCATGATCTGTTACTCCTCTCCGAGCACCACGGCCATGGTCGCGTCAATCAGCTCCTCGACGCTTGACAAGCGCTCCTCGAACGGCGTGGCCTCTTTTTCGGCCTTGACCCAAAGCGCGTCGAAGTTCGCCTCCACGTCCTCGAATGGAAGCGTCGTGCGCGTCATGGCCTCGTCGGCCGTCCAGAACTCGCGGTCCTCGCCCTCGGGGGCGTCCGCGACGTTCTTCTCGATGTTCTCGTGCAGGTAGACGACGGCGGTGCCGTCGCATTGCGGATGGTAGGTGAACCGCTCAAGCGGCTCTGAACTGTAGGTTCTCTCCATCAAGCACCTTCTTTCTCAGGCAATGTCTTACAAAGCAATTGCGAAATAAAGCGTCGTTGCCGTGGCTTTCTTATTCTTGGCGGACGCTGAAATAACTCGACAGCATTCGGCCACCAGCGCGCCCAATCGGTTCGCGTCGCGGAAGCCGCGCGTCGCCGTGACTTTGAAATACCCCCAGTACGAGACTATGCGAGCCGCTATGTGGGGCGTGATGCACTTGGCGCGGCTTGCCCGCATGATCGCCCTGCGGGCTCGCAGGAATATGCCGGCGCGTATCGTCGTCTTACCCCGCCTGAACACATATCCCACCATGTCTATCGGCTCGCAGTCGATGTGGCAGACCTTCCACGGCTTGACCATCACGTGCAACACGCGCTCGACGAATTTCTGCACCTTTCGCACCGCTGACTTCAAGTTCGCCTTGTCATGCCCCACGAACAGCCAGTCGTCCATATAGGTCAGCACGTGGTCTGCCAGCTTCTCGCGTTTGTCGGGATTGCCCCTGCGGCCCTTCCGAATGCGGAACAGCTCGCAGGCGTAGCGATAGGCTCCTGACAGGTAGTAGTTGGCAAGGTACTGGGAGAGGTAGCTGCCTATGTTCAAGCCGACCCTGTGGGTCGACACCAGCGCCTCGATGAGCCATACCAAGTCGTCGTTGCGCACGTCGCGTTCGAGCATCGAGAACAGAACTTCGCGATCCACGCTCGGATAGAACTTCCTGATGTCTATCTTGGCGTATACCGTCTCGCGGGCGTCGCGCACCCACTTCTCGATGTAGCGCCTCGCGTGCTTCTGTCCCTTGCCGCGAACGCTCGCGCACTGATGGTAGCCCACCTTCGCCTCGAAAAGCTCGCTTAGGGCAAGGACGCACACGTAGTCAAGGAACTGCTGCATTGCCGATGCCCTGCCTATGAGCCTGGTCTTGCCGTTGGTCGGCTCCGTACGCTCGAAGTACGTGATAGGAGGCAGCCTCAAGGCGCGATGCTCAACCATGCTCCTCACCTCAGCGAACAGCACGTCTTTGGGCATCGCGAAGAACTCGTGGAACTCGGCCCTGTTCCTGTTGCCCTTCGAGAACTCGCCGTAGGCGAGCTCAAGGTGCTCGTCTCCCATTATCCTCACCCCCTTGCAGTACGTCTTCATCTCTCACCTTCCCGCCCGCAGAACCCCACCTCTGGGGACTTGGCTCCCGTTCGCGTGCGCTACTAGGGAGCTGGGCAAATAGCCGATTTCGGTCAGTTGACCGTGGCGAAGCCCTCCACGTTCAAGGAGGGTGAACGTAACCTGAGAGAAAGAGTTCTTCTCCCCAGATGAGCGCCCGCCGATGTTCCAGTTCGCGTTCGACAAGGCGTTGTTCGAGTTCACACAGCCAACGCCCGCATTCGCGCCATTGTTCAGGTTGCCGCCCACGAGCGGAAACAAAAGCGAGCTGAGCGGTCACGTTCCCCACGGGAAAACACGATAGGTTTTTTTTTGTCGGCATGTCAAGGGGCGCGCGCGCCGCGATCCTTGACCTACTTCTCGGAGATGCTGAATCTGCCCGATAGGTTCGAGGGCTTCGCCCTCTTTACAGGGGGCTATCGCCCCCTCTTTTCCTTCGGAAAATTCACCCCTATTCGGCTGGCGCCGAATGCCCAACTGCAGAGGAGCGCCCGCCGAAGTGCCAGGTCGCGCTCGACAAGGCGTTGTACGAGAGCACACAGCCAACGCCCGCATGCGCGCCAGTGTACAGGGGGCCGCCCACGAAGGTAGCACGGTCTCCCGCAGAGGCCGAGGGATACCATGCGGTGCGGTACCCGGTCGTGGAGGTACCTGCTACGTTCTCGGGCACGCGCGCGCCCTTCTCCGTGACGTAGTCCTTGATGTAGCGCCAGTTGTTGATCTGGCCCGTCGTCTTCTGGTCGAGCGCCGTCCAGCCAGCCCCGGCGTTGATGCCGGTGCACGCTGATATGTCGGGCGCGATGCGCCACAGGTGCGTTGCCTCAGTCTCTTCGACCGTCGCTGTTGAGTACATGTTCACAAGCGTCTCGTAAAGCCCCAGATTCCACTCGACGTTTTGGAACTTGAACGGCATGCGGCCGTTCGTCAGGCCAGCAGCCGTCATGGAGCCGAACGTGCCCAAGACGCCGTCGCAGGAGCCGTTTCGCCAAGGCATCGTCTTCACGGTGGCCGTGGCCGGAATGTCGACGTTCGCCGAGAGGTCGAGGTTGACTGCGGTTGTGCCGTCTCCCTGCGCTACCTTGGAGAGCACCTTCGCTGACTTCGCAATGTTGTGCAGCACGACCTGGTAGCGATCTGTCGTGGCCGCGCTGCCGTCGCCAATGGATACGGAGCTGCCAACTAGGATGTTCGACGCCTGGGCATCGGTCAGGAGCACGCGCTTGACGCCCTCTTCGGCTGCCGCGACCGTGTACTGGAAGTCGTAGGACACGCAGCCGACAGCCTTCTCCCTCGGAGCCTTAACTCCGAGCATGAGCGACATGAAATCCTCCTGGTAGGTAATATCACCATAAGTGAGATAGGTGAGGCCGTCAGATGATCGGTTCTTCGACCAGCTGAAGTCGTTGGACATGCAATGCTGTACGCGGTTGTCCACCACGCCGCCGTACCATGCCCCGGGCACGGTGCCGCTCTTTGAGTCCATCGTCCCATCCGAATCCATGTAGCAAGCGCGCAGGATGTACGGGCGAAGCTTGCCGTCTGCCGTGTACGCTCCGTAGCACGGCTTGAACCCCGTTCGCGGCGTGTCGGTGTACTCGCAATGGTCGTAGCTGGCATCCCTCGTGACTCTGTAGTAGTAGACCGCCGTGAGCGCGTAGGTGTTGTACAGCTTCTCGTTGAAACGGTCGTCATAACCCTCGATTGCCGTGACATAGGGCATGCCGTCAGCGTCGACGCCGCCGTTCACGCGCACGCAGCAGAACAGCAGCTTGCCGTCGTAGTCGTTGCGGCCGGCCGATGTCTCCGTGGACTCTTCGAGCACGAGGCCGGCGTTCGCCCCCGTTTTGATGGCGGTCGTTACGGGCGAGTAGGCGTAGCGCGGGATCTGCACGCCGTACACGAGGCCGTCCGCCATGAGGGACAGCCAGTCGCCCAGGTTGTCATAGCGGCCCGTCTCGGCGTTGTAGTGAGGCTTCGCCGCACTCGGATTGCCTATGAGGGTGGCGAAGCGCCTCAGCATCTTGTCGAGCGTGCCGGCGGTAACCAGGTCGCTCTCGTTGTATTCAGCCATGTCTCCTCCTTACTCGAAAATGTCGTCAATTATCGAAATGCCCTCAGCATCGCTGAGCACGCCGTTCTCTCGGCCGACGACGATGACCGACGCCATGTCGTCGACGATGGCGATTCCCTGCTCGTCGCTGATGACCGATGCGCCAGTTCCTGCCGATTGGGCGATGATGTCCTTGCACTCGTCCGACAAGTTGTCGTACTGAACCACGAAGCCGTTGAGGAACGCCTCGGCCTCGTCTGCGGCGGTATTGGCTCTGCCTGACGCATCGTTTGCTCTGGTAGTGGCAGCTTCTGTGGCCGTGCGAGCGATGTTCGCGTTGGCGGCCGCCGCATTAGCCGCGTCTGCCGCCGTGTTCGCCTTTCCGGCGGCGGTGTCGGCTGCACTCGCGGCGTTGTTCGCGGCTGTGGCAGCGCCCTCAACGCGGGAAGCCGCCAGATTCGCGGATTCGGCTGCTTCGTCAGCGCTGCTGGCAGCTGTCCTGCAGCTGGATGCAGTGTCGTTGGCCGCCTTGGCTGCGTTGCTGGCAGACGACGCCGCGTTGTTCGCGGCGGTGCCCGCAGTTCTCGCACTTGCAGCCGCATCGTTTGCCGCCTTCGCGGCGTTGTTCGCCGCTGTCGTTGCGCTGTTGGCGTTCGTCGTAGCCGTATTGGCGCGCGCAGTCGCCGTGTTCGCGTTAGCGGTGGCCGTGTTCGCCGCAGTCGTCGCCTTGCCCACGTTCGACGTGAGCTCTTCTATGAGCTCTTCGTTTGCGTTCGCTATGTTCTCGACCATGTCCTCGAACGTCGCTATTCGCTTGACTGTTCCTGCCGCGAAGCAGATGTAGGCTGCCCGTCCGTCGCTCGCCGACGCATCGCCGGACAAGACTATTGCCCACTCTCCTGGCAGAAGGCGTGTAGGGTCGAACTTGCTGAAAACGCCTCGTCTGTGCTGGATTGCCATTTCTTGCCTCCTCTCTGCCAGCTACGGCATTCGATGGCCTTCGTCAGAAGATCCCCGCGTTCAGGCGACGTTGCAGCTCTTTCACGCATGAGCTCGGAGAGCTGATCACCCCGTCGACGGGAGTCCCCAGACAGGCTTGCAGTTTGCTGAACGTCTCATCGCCCGCGATGCCGTCAACACGCGCACCGACCTTGCGTTGAAGCGCGCGGACGACCACGCTGCCCTCGCGGGTGCTTCGGTGCCATTCCCAGGAGCCCGAGTCGAGCCCCGGGTTATTCGCCTTGTATCCGACGTATTGGTCTGACACGATGCCGTCGACGGGAGTGCCGAGCGCCCTTTGCAGGGCTGCGGTGGTGAGCCTGCCCCAGTAACCATCTACCTCAAGGTCTCCTGCAGCCGCTGGTGGCGTGTTGGTCGCAGGCTTCGAGACGACGGCTGTGCCGCCGCGATCTTTCCAGCAAAGGCGACCGTGCCACGGGTAGCTGTAGTAAGCGCGGAAGTTGCTCTCGCGAGCCGTCTGGTCGCCCTTCCTCCCGCCGTGCACGGTGCCCTTCTCGTTGATGCTGAACTGACACAGCATGTCAGGGCTGTCATTGGTGCACATGGCCGTGTGGCTCGCTTCGTTGAGGTAGATGTCGCCGCGCTTGGCTGGACGGTTCACGGCCATGGGAACCCATTCGAAAAGCCCGGTCTTCATCAGGCACGAGCGCATGTTGCCCGTGTAGGTCGCGCCGTGAACGTCGACGCCCACGGCCTTCAGCGCCGAGATGATGCCAGATGAGCAGTCGCGGTCGCCGTTGGCGACCTGCGCCTCGGAGCCATCGGAAAGAGTGACGGTCTCGTATGTGCCGTCACCCCAGCGCGCATCCCAGGTGTAGCCGTGACCGCCGTCGCCGTCGTGACGGCACAAGTGCTCCATCACCTGCGCGAAGCGCTCGTAAAGCGGAAGAGGCATAGTCAGTCACTCCAATCTATTCCAACGGCGCATAGCCTCTGTCGGCTATGTACACGGCCTGTCGACCGTTCGCCGCATATGCGTTTTCGAATTTCGAGAACGGGTACTCTTCAAGTCCTTCCAGCGGGTCGTAGCACGTCACGGTATCCTCGCCGACGGCGAGCAGCGTCACGCAGTGGGGGTTCTCCAAGAGGCGGTACCCGCTCTGCTCGTAGCCTGAGGGAACGCCCTCCTCGATGCCGATGGTCACCCACACGACGCACGGGGCGGGGAGGGACGAGAGCGGGGTTCCGCTCAGGTCTAAGACCGTCTTGTCCGACGGCAGGAAGACCTTTGCCGTGTCGACAACGCAAGGCGCCATGCAAGCCCACCCGTAAGGCGTACAGGGGTCTCCCCAGAAGCGGTTGACGAAGTCTGAGCCGTCGCCCTTCGGCATGGCATCAGCCACCTCCGCCTTCGTGGCTGGAATGTCGTTCAGACGGAGGGTCGTGCCGAGCGCCGTGGCCTCGCATCCCGTCGGAAGCTCGGGAAGCTGCATGTCGGCCTCACTGCTGAACCGAAAGGTCTCCACGACTTCGTGAGTTGTCACGTCGCTCACCGGCGTCAAGAAGTCGTTCGCGTCGTCGCTTGCAACCTGTCGGTCGTCAGCCCGCCCCGCGAGCCATGCTGTCGCGAGGCAGGCCAAGATGACGAGAGCCAAGATCGCAAGACCGCCTTTTGACATGCGGCCCATTGTCGGTCAGCCCTTGATCTGCTCTTCGAGCGTCTTGGGTCGCTTGTAGGACATGGCCTGCAAGCTGTCTCCCAAGCCCTCCGTCGTCGGGTCGATGACGACTCCGAGGATGGTGAGAATGGCGAACACGGTGCCGACCGCAGCGACGATCTGATCCTGCAGCGCGGTGAGGTCCAACGTCACACCGCCGATGCCAGCCACCTGCTCTACGAACAGAAAAAGCGCGGGGATGATCGCAAGCCAGAACACCTTGTTCTTGATTCTCGCTTTCCAATTGATGTTCATCTCTCTTCCTCCTACATCTTGTCCTTAACCTTTTCGAGGTCATCCTTGAGCTCGTCGTGGCGATGCCACATGGTCGCCATGTCGCTTTCGAGCTTGAAAGTACGCTCCACCACGCCGTTGTGCTTCTCGACGCTCTTCGACAGGCCGTCGATCATCGTCTCCACCTTCGCGAGTCGTGCCGAGAAGGCCGTGTACGCACCCGCAAATGTTATGAGGGCCGAGATCAGGCTCGGCACGAACGCCGATACATCAAGCATCTGCATCACCTCCTTTCGATCCTCCTTGCCGCGGTACCTGCGCGAGCACTTGCGAGAATCGCCTTCTAGTCCTCGAACATCCACTCAAGCTCAAGCAGCTCCTTGCCGCTGAGCTGCCCGATCGCTTCGTCATACTTCAACTTGAAGAGATCGGGCTCGTGCTCGATGGTTGAGAACCGCCCGATCTCGTCGAGGAAGTCGGGAAACTTCTCGGAGGTGACCTGAAGGGACACCGAGCCAATCGGGTTACCCTTCTCGTCAACGTCCGCCTCGCCGTACTTCATGACTAACTCGTCGCGAACTTTTAGGTACTCCCTCAGCTCGTCGCGCAAGATGCGCGAGTTCCGTGCCGCGGCGTAGCCGATGACGTCCCTGCGATCCAGGTGATGCTCGACGGCGTCGAGCATCTGCTCCATGTCGTGGTTCGAATACTTCATCGTCGTCTCTCCTATCCCTGAAGCGTTGACAGAATCAGATCTAGCTTCCTGTTGATCTGCTCAAGCTCTTCGTTGATCCCGTCCGGCGCTTGACCTTCAGGCTCAGTCGCCTCGGACTGATCCGGCGGGATTCCTTCCGTGGCGTCATACAAAGGTTCTGTGGACATGGTTTCCTCCTTATCCCGTGTGCGCTACCGCGTCTGTGAGCAAGCCGTTCTTGAACGTGAGATAGCAGTTCGTGTACCAATAGGCGGCAGAGCCGCTGCTGCTCATACTGGTGATCTGAATGAAGGGCATCCTCATGCTGACGCCTCCGCTCGCACCGCCTGTGTTGGGGTCAATCCAGAGGTTGTACGCCCTGTAGTTGTGGAAGTCCGTGTTGCACGCGACGTGCAGGCGGCCGGCTGTCCACGACCCACCGCCTGACATCGGCAGACTCTTGTTTGCGTAGGTGAGCTTCATGGCGTAGTTCGCTGCGCTTGAACTCGTCCTAGTCGCCCATGTCATATACGCGCCAGCTGGCTCGAGATCGAAATTCAAGCCGTACTTCGAATAATCGGTAGCCAAGGTATTTGTACCGATAAGCCCTAACTGCGTATTGTTTGAGCCGTATTTAAGATGCAGGCCGCTTGAGTTCAGCGTCATCTTGTCGTTGTAGATCTGAGACGAGCTGATGGTAAAACCACCGACCTTCCCGCTGGTGGCTGTGATGACGCCCGTGCTCGTGACCTTGAAGTAAGAGCTGTTCACCACGAACGTGTTGCTGTTGAACGTCACGGTGCCTGCTGTGATGGTTATGGCCGTGTTGTCGTTCTTGAACGCGTTGCGCACGCCCGTGAGGTCGATCGTCCGCGTAGTGCTCTTGCCGTTGGCGGAAAGGACTATGCTCGCGGTGTTCCCGAGGCGCGCGTTGCTCACGCTCAAACTGATCGAGTTCAACCCTACCGTCAGCTCGCTCTTCGTCGCATAAGTCTTGCTCACGTTGAGCGTTATCGAGTCTGACGTGGCCTTTATCTTCGACAGCGCTCCGGCATCGACAACGTACCAGTAGCTTCCCGAGTAGACGAAAGTGATCACGTCCTGCACATCCCAGTAATAATCGGACGTGAGCGCTGCACCGTTCAAATAGATGGGCTTGGCACCCGTGCCGTTGACGTTCAGCGTCGGGTCGGAGGCCGTGTTCCTGTAGGTGAACTTGACGTTGATCACGGCCCCCGCCCTGAGTGAGAACCCGCTGCACGTGACGTACTTCGCCGTAGTGGCCTGGGCGGTCGTGCAGGTGCCGTACAGCGCGCGGATGCCGTTGATAGACTCCGTCAGCTTCTCGCTGCCAATTGTCACGCAGTCTCCGGCAATCGAGACGATGCCGGTGTCCACATCAGCGCTGAAGACGGTCTTACCCTCACTCCTCACGACGAGGGCACCTGTCCTGATGTAATCGGCGTCGAGACCGATGGCGTAGATCCTGTTGAGTATCGCGTCACCGTTCACGTCGAGGCCGTACGGATACGTCCTGCCTCCGTCAGTTGAAATGCCGAAGGCGTTTGCCGTCAGCTTCCACACGATCCTGGATTCCGCCAAGGTCGGCTTGTCGTGCATGTAGTAGACCGTAGACCCATCAGTTTTGATCTCCGTGGTCATGTACAGCCCAGATGATTCGGCAAGTTCCGCTGCAAGGTTCTCAACCGCCTGCACGCGCGCGGTCTTCTCCCGCTTCAGGGCGTTCCTCATCTTTACCACGGCCTTTGTCGTGGCGCTGAACGACGTCGCCTGATTTCTGCTAGGGGACTCGGCCCCGCAGGAGAACGCCTCATAGCTGCCGACCTTGTACGTGAGGGACGTAAGGTAGCTGCGATACTGATTCTGGAGCCTGTCTGTGAGGATCACGGGGTCTCCCGCCTCTACAGCGGGATTCCCGATGGCGCTCACGCCGAAGGGCCTGAACCGCATGCCGACGACGCGAATGCCCACCTGCCTTGCGACGGTACTGGCCTCGCCGAACAGGATGAGCGGGTTCTCCTCGATTGACAGCACATAGCCTTGCGAGCCGTAGAGAGCTGTCTCGCCCTCCTCGCCAGCAGTTCCGTCGTCATCTCGTTCGTCTTGGGCGGTGACGCTCACACCTGTCACGACTACATCGTCAGTGCAGATGGTCTCGCTGGCGAGAGCGAACAGGCTAGCGTAGACGTTCGCGCCGAACTCACCGCCCTCAACGGCGTCTCCGCTTCCATAGCTGTCGAAGTTGCCTCCGTCGGCCGTGTCGCCGCTGGCGTAAGGCTTCGCGTTGTCGAACTCCTCGCCGTCGATCCAGTCCTCCATCTCGAATGCCGCCGTGTTGTACCAGTCGAGCACGAGATGTCCGCTCGCGTTGCAGCGAGCGAAGTTTCCCGACGCCTGCGCCGCGTGCGCGATCATCTGCAAGCACGTGAGAGCGTCGTCTTCCGGACGCTCCCTCACGACGTATGTGCTGTTGACGAAATTGCTCGCCTTCAACGTCACGCCGCACTTTCGGCAGATGTCAGCTACGATGGTGCCGAGCGTGGCGGGGTAGCTCGTCGCAACGTCCGAGTAGGGATGCTCGAACTTCCTCATGTTGTCAAGCGCCACGAGCCCTATTGTGCTGCCGTAGGCTTCGGGCTTGTCGACACCGTAGACTCCCTTGCCAAGCCATTCGACGCCGCCGCTGTCGAGCTGCACGCCTACGTATGGTGAGATCGTCGCGCCTTCGAAGTCGTACTCGTCGAAGCGTCGGTCGTAGTTGTTGAGCGTCACGCCGAACTTGTTGATGATCGCGGCGCCGATGTCGAACGACTCATCACTCGACACGGCGTCATCAAACGAGACGCTGCCCATCATGATGTCGTCGCCGACAAGGTATCTGGTGTTTCCGTTTGCGAGTCTGAGCGTCGCCTTGAACATCGTCTTTGAGTTCTGGGCGATCTTTGTGCGGAACTCGAAGCTTGTGCTGAGCATTCCGCACCACCTACCGCTCGATGATGTCGAAGGAGAGCGTCGCGTGACGCGTCCCCCTCGCCTTGAGGTTGAACCACTTGAACGGGGCGGATCTGTCTCCGACGTAGAACTGGCGGACGTTCCAGCTGTTCTCCATCGGGTCGTGGTATCGCACGTACACGTACTCGGGGTTGAACGCCTTGAGGATTTCCGATGCCTGGGCGGCCGTCGGGAAGTTCCACGTGATGCTCATCTTGCGCTTCTGGCTCGTCCGCATCTTGTACATGGTGTTGCCGGCATCCTGCACGCGACCCGCGTCGGCTGCGGAGATGTCCTGAAGGCCCCATGTGAGCTGCGCTGGGTCGAGGGATATGGGAGTCAGGCTGGATGCAGACGATCCGACGTAGAGCATTGGCATGGCACACCTCCTATGCGAATTGGATCTCGGGTTTCAATTGGCCGCGACGCGCCATGGACGCGTTGCCCTTGTTGACAGCGCGCGCAAGCACCTCGTTGCCCACTTGGAGCACCATCGTCACGTCGCCGTCTTGACTAGGCTGGAAGCTGGGCAGGACTTGGAGCATAGCGCTGATCACGCCGCGCTCAATGCCCTCCACGATCTGCTGGTTGTTCGCGACCGCAGACTTGCCGCCCATTGTGCCGACCATCTCAGTCAGGCCGTCCTCGCGGGCCATGAAGAGCTGGCCCGATGTCGGGAAGCCGCCTTGCGCGTACCAGCTGATGCCGTTGAACTCCGGGATGGAAATACTTCCGAACGGGCCCGAGAACTCGCGCCAGCTCCACTCGATATGAGGTAGCTTCGGCGCTGGGATCTCGATGTGCATGCTCCTGAACAGGCTCTGGATGGGTCTCACGATGCTTCGATCAAACCAGGAGCACAGGTCTCCCCACGCAGATTTGATGGTGCCGACAGGATTTGACAAGAAACCTCCTATCGCGTTGCCAGCTACCTGGAACGCGTACTTGACATCGCTGATCGTCGGCTCCAAATTGCTTCTGTACCAGCTGTTTATGTCAGAGCAGAGGCTTTGCCAAGCGTTGCCGACATCGCTTTTGAAGCCTTCGAACTTGTTGCCGGCGTCAGACCAGGCCCTGTTCCAGCTGTTGCCGAAGTCAGAGCTGAACCCATCCCACCAGCTTCCGAGGTCTGACAAGAACACGTCCCAGTTGGATTTAATCTCGCCGGTCTCGAAGTCGAACTTGTTGGCAGCCTCGCCGAGGCCGCTCTCCGTCTTGTCAACGATGCCCTGATACTGTTCGTCTGCGTGCTGAAGCGTCAGGTTCTTCGCCTCTTCCGCGGCAGCGACGATCTCGTCGTAGCGCTGTTTGTCGATGTCGCCGGCTTCGAGCATCTTCTGCGCGACAGCGACCTGATTCGCGTAGTCTTCCTCCGCAGTTGCCTTGCGCTCGTCGCGAACGCGCTGAGCCTCCTGTATGACGCTGCTCGCAGCTTCGAGAGCCGCAGCTTCGCTGTTGTTCCTCATGGCCTCGTTGATCTTCGCGATCTCCTCCGAGGAGGCGCCTGAGGTCTCGATGAGCTGCTGATACTGTTGGTCAAGGATCTCGTTGACGCGGGCGGACTGCTCTTGCGAGAGGGCTACGCCGTTCTCCTTCGCGGCGTTGAGTATTTCGCTGATCTCCTGCGTGCCTGACGCAATGGCTGCTTTCTGCTGGTCGTAGGACTCGTTCACGCGAGCTTTCGCGCTCTCGATCTCCTCCGCTGTCATGAAGCCGGCCATCGCGTCAATCTGCGAAAGCTCCTCGTTGCGCTTCGCGTCGAGGTTATTGAGAATCGTGTCGCGTATGTCGGCGCACTTGTCGCCGACAGACTGAACGTCCTCATCCGTCACGACGGCATCGCTGAAGCTGATCTGGTCGATCTCATTGATAGCGCTCTCCATCGAGTCGAGGGACGTGCCGAGCTTGCCTGCTGTCTCCTCGGACGCGCCTGCCAGAGCGTCCATGCTCTCCACGCACGGGTCGGCGGCGTAGCCAATCGCCCTGACGGCGAGCGTCACCGCCTCGAAGGCGAGGAGCGCGGCGCCAAGCGGGGCACCGACGCCGCTGATCACCATCGCCAGACCTGCGACGGTTATGCCGAGGTCTGCGAAGTCCAGGTTGAGCGCACGCACCACGCCCGAGGCTTTGTCCCCGACGAAGTCGGAGAGCTCCTTGAAGGCGCTGATGACAGGCTCCAAGAAGGAGAGGTCGATCCCGGTGAGGCTCCTCACCCAGTCGGCGAAGGCACCAGCCGCGCTCAAGGCGAGCTCAGCTATTCCGCCCAAGACATCGGGTATGCCCGCAATCAGGCCAGGCACTTCTTCGAGCCATCCGCAGATCTGAGCAACGCCGTCCCCGAACCTCTCGCTGTTGAGCCAGAGGTCTGCTGTGCGGCCGACGATGACCGCGACTGCGGCTGCGACACCGGCCAGCTTCAGCCCGCCAATCGACTTGGCGATGTCGCCGGCTTTCGCAGCGGCGAAGCCCAGGCCGATGCCTATGTCGCCTACCAGGCCACCGATCTTCATCTTGGACGGGTTGCCAGACCTTGACAGGTTGTCAGCCAGCCTCATAGCGCTGCCGCCAGCGACCTTCAGCTTGCCTGAAAGCGCGTCCAGGCCGCTGATAAGGCCCTTGCCGATCTTCCATGCTCCGATGCCCGCTCCGATCCCCGCCACCGCAGGTGCGATCTTCTTCAGGCCGTCGATCATCTTGTCAGCGAGCCCGTCGCTGAGCTTTGTGATGTAATCATCAAGGCCGGCGAGGAAGTCGTACGTGTCGAGGGGCAGGTCTAGGCCGCCGCCCCCGCCGCTCCCTGCACCGCCTCCTCCTGCGTCTCCGCTGGCGCTCTCAGGCGTATCGTTGAGCTTGTTGAGCTCGTCGAAGCCCATGACGGTGTTCTTGTACTCCTGTACCTTCTTCTTGGCCTTGTCGGCAGCCTTACCTGAGTCATCGAGGGAGGCAGTCAGGTCATCGACGCCGCCTGTCGATATGCCGCTCGTGTCAAGCGTCGAGTAATCAACCTCGAATGACGCGTCGATGCCGAAGAAGCTCGCAATCGTCTGAGCGAGAAGGCGAATGGCCTTCGCCGCTGCAATCGCGTAAGGCAATATCATGTTGAGCATCGGAATGAGTAAACTGCCCACTGCGCGCGCGGCAAGCGTGACCTGAGCCTGTAAGACGCGCAGCTGGTTCGCGGGAGAGGCGATGGTGCGCGCCATGTCGCCATGAACCTGCGTCACCTGGTTCATGATCATGTAGTAGCGCAGACCGACCTTCTCAGCTTGCGTCATGGATTGGGTGCTCTTGTCTATCCCCATCTTCGCCAGCTCGAAGTTCATTCGGGCGTCGGAGAGATCCCAGCCGAGGCGCCGAAGCGGCTCAAGCTCGCCTGCGACGCCGGACTGTATCTTGAGCATCGCGTCATCGACGGAGATGTTGTAGAACGACGAGATGTCGTAACCGAGCTGGGTGAGCTGCTGACTCATGACGGCTGCCCTGTCAGCTGTGTCGCCCATGCCTGTGATCAGCGTCTGAAACACACCTTGGTTTCGCGCCCACTGCCCGAAGTCAATGCCCATCACGTTCTGCACTGTATTGCCGAACTCGGCAGCCGATTCGGTGTACCCGCCCATCGAAGCCTCGAAGAGGTTCATGTTCTCTATGTACTTGTTGACCTCGTTCACGCATGAGGCCATGCCGTTCCAGAGGTAGTGGAAGGCCAGGTTGAGCGTGCCGAACTTGCCGATGACGGAGACGGCACTTGTGGCGGTTTCCTTCATCGACGAGTTGAGCGTGCCGTTCGCAGAGGTGACGGTTCTCGTCGCGGCGGCGACGGTGCGAAGGGAGCTCGGCATCTTGTTGAACGCGGTCTTCAGCGAGTTCGCAGCGACCGCGAGGGACTTCAGCCTCGGATTGAGCTGATCGAGCTGTGCCACCAAGCTTCCTACGTTAAGCGTCTCGTACTGCTTCAAGACGGCGGGAAGCTCGCGGAGTCCGTTGAGGGCCGTCGTTATCTTCATTCCGTTGAGCTGCTTGAGCGGGAGGAGCGCAGAGGCGAGGCCCGTCAGGCGGGATCCAGCCCCTTGGGGAAACGCTGACACCGCCTGCGCCAACTTATGCAGGTTGTTCGGCACCGTTGCGCTGATCTTCACCCCGCTTAGGTGCTTTAGCGTGGAGAGGCCCGCGACTCTGCTGGCCGTGTCTGTGGGCATGAACGCGAGGGCCGTCGCTATCTTCGTCAGGTTACCTCCCAGCGAAGAGCTCATCTTCACGCCGTCAAGCGCCTTGAGGGACGCAATCGGCGCCAAGCGCGCCTGCGAGTCTGCGGGCATCAGAGACACGGCCGCCGCAAGCGATTTGACGCTGCCGCCGACGCTGCTGCTCAGCTTGAGGTCACTGAGCTGCTTGAGGTTGTCGAGCCGCAGGTTCGAGGAGGCGTTCTTCAAAGCCGAGATCCCGCGAGAGAGATCCGCCAGCTTTGTTGCGTTGCCCCCGATGCTCGACTCAAGCCCGACCAGGGCGCTGCTCAGGTCTTTTATGCCGCGCACAGCGTCAGAAGCGGTGCTCGACACTTCGATAGATAGCTTGTCGATGCTTCCTTCCGCTGACATATCGCTTCCCTTCGTAGATGCTGAAAGAAAGCGAAACCTCTCCTGCTTCTAAAACTCCCCTTTGGCGGCAGCCTGCCGCTCAACCATTTCGGCGTTGATCTTCTCTGCCAAGGCCATGAACACGGCCTTGTTCTTCTCCATCCGAGCCTTGCTCTCGTCTCTCTCGGTTGTCTCCCGCTTGGCAAGCACCGAGAAGATCGGGTCACGCGGATACTCGTGCGGTGTGCCCCCGCCAAAATCCCTGAAAGCTGGGGCTGCTGCATAGAGGGCTTCAAAAACGTAGACCCCGGCTCGCCATTCCGCGAGATAGCGGTTTTCTCTCTTTATCTTCTCCGCCTCTCTGTATGAGGCGGCGAGCCTCGGATCTCCGTGCCAGAACTCGTCCGCAGGCATCCCGATTGCCAGGTAGGTCGGAAAGGTGTCCCAGAAAAGCTCTGATGCGTAGACGTATACCTTCTTGTTGGACGGATCGTCTACACTGCCGTCCAACTGATCGTTTTTCCCTCGTCGGAATCCTCTAGCAGCGAGTTGACGCAGACGATGTACATTGCCGTGAGGGTGCGGAACAGCTTTACCTTGTCAGGCATGAGATTCAAGATGGCGTCAAGGGTAGATGCCTTGATGTTCGGATGATGCTTCAGGAACGAGCCGTAGAACAGCCCCGTCATCGCCGTAATCTTGCCCGCGTTGACCTCGGCCATCGACACGTCGAAAACCTTCTCGGTTTGGGCTACGGTGTCCCGGTCGAACTCCATGGTGTACTCAGTTCCGTTCCATTCGAACGTGATCTTGGTCGCAAGTTTGGATGCAGTAGGGTCAGTCATTGCAGAACCTCTCTTTCTGTCAACTAGCTGCTAGGCGCCTGTGGCCTGGTTGAGCTTGATCTCGGTGCTCGGAGCGATGGAGATGCCCATGTCCTGAACCGCGCCGACGCCGGCGCCCTTCTTCCAGACGGAGAGCTCCCCCTTGAACTCGAACTTGCCAAACGATCCGTCGGGCGTGAAGACCTCGCCTTCCTTCTTGGCGCCGAACCAGACGGCGTAGTTCTCTTCCTTTCCAGCGTGCTCAAGCAGCGTTTTGTAGTCTTCCAGCTTGTAGTTGGCCGTGAACTCAAGGCCGCCGCCCGTGTCGAGGATGTCGTTGATGTAGGTGTGCATCATGTCGCTTAGGGTAGTGGTGTCGAGCGTCGGCGGGGCGCTGCCGAGGTCGGGGAACTCCTTGATGTCGACGAGCTTCGTATAGGTCGTACCGTTTGCGGAGTTCATCAGGTACGTCATGCTGGTGTTGTGCGCCTTTTCGGTCATTTCCTTACCTCCAATACATGTTTCCGTCTTTGTCGACCAGCCCCGTGAACCTGCCGACGTAGCGGTAGATGCTCGGGTCTGCTGCGTTGTCTATCGGGCGAGCCGTGAGCCTCTTCATGTTGTAGAAGCGCAGGCGCTTGTCGATGATCGCCAGGATCGCCCTGCATTCCTGCTTGGCGCCCGACTCAGAATTGCTGTAGACGTTTACAGTCCAGATGATCGCGTTTGCGTTCTCCTCTCCCGAGGAGTCCCGACGCGAGTCAACCTCGCTGCTGAACGTCTGCTCGATGAAAACGGCAGGGAACTTCGGCGGCGAGATTACGTGCTCACTCGAAACGTATGCGTCTGGGAACTCAGCTAAGACGAGCCGAGCAAGTTCGTCGTACAGTCCTGCCTCGATGTCGATCACGTTCTGAACACCTCCCTCGCAATCTCCAAGATCGCCTGCCTCATCTCCTCGGCACTTGCGGCCATGTAGGCGTTCGCCGTCTGACCGCGCGTGCTGCGCGTCTCCCCGTTCCGGTCGCGGTAGTACCACCTCGTGGGGTCGGCCGAGTCATGCGCAGCCGGCGTCCTGCGCTCGTCGTAGCCCCATCCGGCAGGAAGATTGCCGGGATAGGTGCCCTGTCCGACGACGCCTGTGCCGAACTCGACGAACGTCGCATACTCTCCCTCGGACACGACCAGGTACTCCTTGTCGCCAGACTTCTCGAACCTGATGCCTCCTGCAAGCTCGCCCGTGTCTTTGCGGACATGGGAGACGGCTGCATCGACGCCTGCCTCCGCCAAGCGCAGGCAAAGCTCCTCGCTCTTGCCTTCCAGCTTTTCCGCGTACTCATCGAGTCGCCGAGCAGCTGCCTTGACAGACTCAGCCGACAGCCCGAGGGAGATCTTCATCGGCGAACCTCCACCCGCTTGGCAGCGATCACCGTGTAGCCGCCCTTGCGGGCGACCTTCTTCACGATGTGGTCATGCGGGCTCGGATTGCCCAGATCACCAACCTCTGCGTCGATCCACAGCACATCGGCCTCGGACGCCTCGAAGCCGGGGTCGGCAATCGTGATGACCCTGTCGTAGTCGAGGTTAACCCCGAAGTAAGCTCCCTGCGCTTCGCCTCGGGTCATCGAGACGCTGGGCCAGAACAAGGCGGGCGCTGTGCGTACGGGCACGTTCTTACCCGTCAGCCTCCCGTCGATCTCCTGGGCTTCGAGCCTCGCGAACCTGGCTATGTAGACAGGCTGCGTGTCCCTTTCGAGGTTCCTCATCTCGGAACACCCGCATGAGGCGTGATCCCGAACAGCAGGCTTGAAGGTATGCCTGCCGACTCGTAGCTGCGGGAGACCCCGCTCTCGCTATGGCTCGTCTCGCCCTCCGCTCCGCGACGGTTGACGAGGTAGACGGCGATCTCAACAGTCTGCGCATGGTACTTCTCCGGAACGTCGTCCCATGCTGCGTCTGCGTAGGGCCACATGCGGAATACGACGGCTCCCTTGGCAATGTCGAGGTAGTGCTCGACGTACTTGTCGAAGCGCTCGTCGTCGACCAGCATCTTGACTGCGGATAGCATCTCCTCGTCAGTCATCGCTAGCTCTCCTAAGCCGCGTGGCCGGGAGTGGTCATCTTGCCGATGAGGATGGCCCGCGGGTCGCTGTACGCAAGCTCCCAGTTCGCTTTGGCGAAGAGCTGGGCGTTGGTCGGGGACTCGGTCATCGCGCTCGGCTTGACGAACGAGAAGCCGTTGGGATGGATCGTCTCACGCTTGCGAGTGCCGATGAAGTCGACGCCGCCCTTCGTCTTCGGGTCGCGCCACGTCTCGACGGGCTTGGTCACGGGAGCCGGCGCGTAACGCAGCGCACCTCGGCCGAACAGGTAGGTGTCGTACGTAGCCGGCGTCGAGCCGTCTCCGCTCGCCGCTGTGTAGGGCGTGCCGTCGTCGATGATGCACAGAATCCCGTTCACGTCGATGGTGCGCACCTGGCGCGTCATGCCGTTCTGATCGGTGTACTTCAGATAGTTGGCGCGGTTAAGATCCTCGAACTCCTGGGCTACCGCAGAGTGCATGATCGCCATGACGATATTGTCCTTGTTGTCGCCCCAGATCTCCTGCGTCACGTCGGAGAGGGTGTTCTCGTTCAGCGCCGTCTTGGTCACAGCATGGCTCTTCATCTTCGTGACGCCGAGCACCGCGTTGGTGATTCCGATGATTCGCTTCTGAGTCTGATGCACGTACCACGGCGCGATTCGCGCCGCGATCGCAGACATGGGCTTCGCCGAGGTGAAGTCGGAGATGAACTGGGGTGCCTCCCACGCCTTCATGCGGCCGAACACGACGCCGCTCTGGCTCGCGCCGGTGATCTGGTCGGTCGTCATGTCGGTCTGCCCGTCGTAGTTGTCCTCGTCGCCGTCCGCCAGAGCGTTGTAGAACGGCATGGTGTAGGTGTTGCTCCCGTTCTGCACCAGAGACGCGATGTACGCGTCGTTGACCATGGCGCCGCTGGACACCATCGCGTCGCGGACGAGGTTGGGCTGGTTCTCGAAATGCAGCGCGAAGATCTCCTCGTCAAACGGGAAGGACGTGCTGCCGACTGTCACTGTTCCTGGCATATCCGTTTCTCCTTAGTCTCTACTTCAGTTGCGAGAGAATCGTCGGGTCTGCTTCCTTGAGCGCGATCTGCTCAGCATCCGACAGAGCAAGGAAATCCTTGAGGGTGGTCGGAGCGCCGTCGCTATTGCCTCCGCCGCCATTCGGCTTGGGATTGCCTCTCAGCAAGGCGTCTTCCGTCTCTTGCTTCACGGCTGCGCGCTGCTTGCTGACCGTGTCCACGATTCGCTTTGCGCGCGCCTTGGTCTCCTCGCCGTCCTCGCTCGTTACCTGCTCGACCAGCCCAGTGATGTCAGCCTCGTCGAAGCACCCCGCCTCGACGAATATCGCCTTGGCGTCGAGCGAGTTCGACTTCAAGGTGAACTCACGCTCACGCTCCTCAGCCGCCTTCTCGCGCTGCGCAAGCCGCTCCTCGTCACTCATGCCGGATTCGAGCTTTGCGTTGGCCTCGTCAAGCTGACGCTTGTAGTCAGATTCGCTGGCCTGAGCCTCGACGAGAGACGCCTTCGTCTCATCGCGCTCGGCCTCTGCGTTCTTGAGCTTGCGCTTGAGGGGGTTGAGCTCGTCGCCGACCTTGTTCAGCAGGCTGTCAATCTCCTCGTCAGTTGCGTTTGGGAAGATTGCCTTGACGTCTTCTCTCTTCACCGCTTCCGCCTTTCTCCGTCTACGCCGCTTGGTCACGCGGTCGGCACCGCACGGATTACATCTGCCACTTGACGCAGTGGCCGCCTATGCGCTCGCGGCATTTGCCGCGCTGCTGCCGTCATCTGGCTCAGGAACGGTTGCCTGCGACCCACGCTGAGAGCCTTGCTCGACGGCTTGGCTCCTGGCAACGGCGAGAGCCGCCTCTCCCACGCCCACGTCGTTGGATTCCGCATACTCGCACGATTGCTTGTAGGCGGCGTCCGGGTCGGTGAACAGGCCGCACGCCTGGAACGCGAGCTGAGGATGGATCTTGCCTGTCCCAAGCATCGTTGTCAGAACTTGCGCCTTGGCCATGATGTTCTCGTAGTTGCGTCGGTTGAACGCGAGCTCGATGTCGCGTATGCGCAAGTCCAGGTCGCAGTCCTTGCTCTGTCGGCAAACGCTCATCGCCACGCGCAGGAAGTCCCTCTCGGAGCGCTTGAACTGAAGCTCGTAACTCTTCGCATGGGACTCGGCGAGCGTCCACCCGTCACGCAGCAGCACTGCGGCGCCCGTGTCAGACGTCGAGCCTCCCTGGCCGTTGCGGTTCGGCATGCCGCAGATGTTCACGACGCTCTGGTAGAGGTCTTCCTTGACTGTCTGCGTGCCGATCTGGTCGAGCGGGTTGTTGAGCATTTCAATTGCTGCTTTGACGCTGGGGTCGAGGCTCCTGATCTTCACGGCGCCCTTCTCGCGCATCTCGTCGTAGTCGTCGCCTGAGATGTCGCAGTCCTTGAAGACCATGAGCGCCTGCACGATCTGCTCGATGTCATCGAGTCGGTTTGACTCAACCTTGTTGATCGCGTCGAGGAGCGGGAGCACCGGCTCGAACACGCCCATCCGCGCGTTGTTGAGCCTGTACTCGACGACTGGGTTCGCCCTGTAGGTATGCGGCTTGCTGTCGACGATTCTTCCGTCGACGATCTCGAAGTAACCGCTGTTCGTGTAGACGGTGTAGATGGTCTTGCCCTCGTCGAAGTCGTGCGAGATGAGCACGCTCATGAGCATGCGATGGTGGTATCTGCTTGAGCGCACCACGAACGTGTCGCGCGGGTCGAGCACATACAGGTCGAAGGGTGCGTCGCCCTCCTCCGCGTCGTACTCCGAATCGACCTCGCACATGCGGTAGCCCAGGCCGCACACGCACATCCACTCGAAGAGGTCACGGTCGTGCGACGCCTTGTCCTCGGCGAACATGAGCGTGTTCAGCTCGTTCACGTCTGCGAGCGTGTCCTCGTACTCGCCGTTTGCCTCGCCGTCGTCGGCCTTGCCGCCCTGCATGCGGCAGGTGTACTGCAAAGGCTCCGCAAGCTGGTAGCCGATCTTGAACGCGACTATCTCCTGGGCGTGGTTCTCAACCACGTCGTTCTTGATCTCGGGACGAACCTCTTTCTCGCGCCACAAGATTGGCTGCACGCCCTTGTAGTAGCGCCAGAGGTAGCCGATCTGGGCGGCGTTGAAGGCATGGGCCGCGAGCGATTCTTGAAGCACGTCGACGACATTGCGCTCGTCAACGAGCTCGCAGTCTGAGTAGATAACCTTGCGGCCCTTGAACGCGCCGGCGCAGACCCCGTCTAGCGAGGGCTTATGCGACTCGCTGGGCGCGTGCCCCGTCTCCTGCGCGTTGTTCACGTTGTCAGCCAAGCTCCACATCCCTGATTCTCTCGAAGACGGTGCGAGCCGGCCGTATAGCGCGAGGGGAGCGCGCCTGCCGCAGCATGTGGCGCGACGACGACCGGATCACCGACAGCGGAGAGGTTCCGCCGCCGCGAATCCTCTCCGCTTCTCGATCGGAAGGCAACAGCGATGTGCAATGGGGTGCTATAGATTTCTTTGCGACGCAACGAGTTCCTTCTGGGTCAGAACGGCCGCCTCATCGCCTCCACCGTCGCCGGTATCAGCAGAGTCACGAACCGCTTGTACATGCTCATCGCGTCGGGCACGTCGTCGTGCTTGTTCTTGCCCTCCGTCGTATAGCTCGTGAGCTGCGCCATTGCTCGCCGGTAATCCTCGTCGTCGGGCTCTCTCTTGAAGTAGCACCTCCGCTTGATCCATTCGGAATCGACGAGGATGCGCGTCTCCTTGTTCTCGGTGGAGAACTTCTTCCTCATGTCGATCACGTGTCCGAGCTCCCTGCACTTCTCGGCCACCGAATCGGCGACGCGGCCGCCTGCGCTGTTCGACTCGTAGCAAGCCTTGCCGACGCCGTGCCTCGCCAGCGCGCCGGCGAGCCTCGGCTCAACCACCTCGGGCAGGCCGTTGTCGCACGTGAAGTGCTCGATGTAGTGCCTGGTGCCGTAGATGTAGCCGATGGGCTGCACGGCGTAGTCCGCGCCGCGATCCTTCGTGTCGCACACGGCGATGATGCCGTCAGGCTCCTCGTCCGGCAGCTCGTCGTAGTAGTTGAGCTCGGCCTTGGGGAACATCAAGCCGCCGATAAAGCGCGGCGCGCCCATGTACTTCGCATCCCAGGAGTCTCCCTCGCCGGCCTCTTCCAGCGAGTCGCGCATGTCCTCGTAGTACTTGGTCGAGAACCCCAGGCCGTAGAGGTAGTCGAAGCTCGTCTCCCCGCTCTCGTCGAGCGCCGGGATGATGATCACGCGGCAGCGCCTGTTGCCCTCGTTCTTGTCGATGACGCGTCCGATCACGTCGTTGGGCACCCACCTCGTGCCGACGTGCACCTCCTTCGCGCCGTCCAGCATGCGGTCGCGCAGCTGGTTGAGATATGCCGCGTACAGCTTGTCCATGCGCTCGGCCGACAGAGCCTCCTCACGGTCTGACACGAGGTCGTCGCAGTACAGCCAGCCCTTCCTGCCGACCTCTACGGCTCCCGTCAGCGTGCCGTCGACCGAGCGGCACGTGAGCGACGGGAAGCGCCCCTTGCGCTTCAGGTGGATCGTCTCGTCAGCCATGCTCTTGTCGACGAGCGGGGAGTCGGGGAACACCTCGGCAAATCGGTACGTCTCGTCGTCGGATATTATGCTGAGCGCTTCCATGTGGAAGCCCTTCGTGAGCTTGTCTGAATGCCCGCTCATGACGTTCGCGCTCAGCGGCTCGCGCCCCATCTGCCAAGTCTCCGCGAACACGCCCGTCGTCGACTTGCCGACACGCGGCGGGAGCGACACGATCAGGATGTCGAGGCGGTCGTCCGCCAGGTCTTGGAAGCCCTCGCACACCGGGTACAGCACGTGGCGCCTCGGCAGCCAGAACCTCTTGTCTGGCTCACGCCTCCACTCCATGAAGAGCATGTAGCTGTCCAGGTCGGCTCGCGCGTTCAGCTTGAGGATCCCCTCGATGCAGCGCATGATCCTCTCAGCCTCCGCGACGTCGGCTCCGCACGCCACCACCTTGTCGCTGGCGAGCTCCCTGATGTAGCGCGCGTAGGCCATCTCCGCCACAGGGTTCTCCTCCAAGAAGGAAGGCAAGACGGACAGCGCGTCCTCGAACGGCTCGGCCGACGCCTCGCCGAGCGCCTTTGCCGTGATCGCGTCGAGCAGCAGCTGGTTGTTCATGTAAGACCTCCGAAAACAAGAAAGGTTCCACCGTTTGCACGGCAGAACCTCTCCGTTTTCAGATTCCCC
Organism: Adlercreutzia sp. ZJ242; assembly: GCF_011038995.1. Classification (NCBI taxonomy): domain Bacteria; kingdom Bacillati; phylum Actinomycetota; class Coriobacteriia; order Eggerthellales; family Eggerthellaceae; genus Adlercreutzia; species Adlercreutzia sp. ZJ242. The sequence continues at coordinate 91,688 of NZ_JAAKEE010000003.1, read as the reverse complement.
TTTTTCGAGCTACTTCTGCATCTTCAGCAAGTCCCTCAAGATCAGGAACGGCGCGGCGAGCACATGGAGCACCGTCGCCACGACGAGCGCCACCTTGCACGAGGCAGCTTTGCGACTCTTGCTCGTCTCAGCCGGAGCGGCGTCGGAGACAGCTCCGGCGAGAAGCTGGCCCGGCAGCTCGCCCCTCCGGTACCTCCGCATCCACTCGTCGTCCTTGCGCGTCCTGCGGAAGAGCAGCGCCGCCAAGACGACCGTCAGCGCGAAGAGCGCCAACCCGGGCGCGCCGACATCCTGCGCCAAGGCGACGAACCCGAGCAAGAGAGCCGTCGCGCCGAGCCATCTCTTGACGAACAGCCTGTAGTTCACGGTCGCCCCCTTCCGAAGTCAGCCTTGATTATACGCGCACGGCGCGGCGCCTCCGCCGGCTTCGGGGCCAAGACGGTCTGGAACCACCCGCAGCCGTCGCAGCGCCACACGGCCGCGTCCTGGTTGAGCGGCGTGGGCTCAAACCTGAGCAGATGCACCAGGCAGCTCGGGCAGATCCTCTTCTGCCGCGCCATCGACTCGAAGTACGGTGTCATGCTCGCAGCCTCCCGTCCTCGATCATGTTGTACACGGTGCCGCGACCTACGCCCAGCACCCTGGCCGCGGCGGCCTTGCCGCCCTCGCGCAGCGCGCGCTCCGCCTCTGCGACGACAGCCGCGTCGTGCACGGCCTTCGACCTGCCCTTGTACTTGCCCTGCTCCTTCGCGATGGCTATGCCCTCCGCTTGGCGCTGGCGGTTCTTGTCGCGCTCAGTCTGCGCGACGTAGGCGAGCAGGGACAGCAGCATGTCCTCGACGCAGATTCCCAGGGATCCCATCTCGCGGAACTTGGCCGAGTCGAAGAAGTCCAGGTCGAGGCACCTGATGCCGACGCCCTCCTCGCGCGTCAGCCGCCTCCACTCCTCGACGATGTCGAAGTAGTTGCGCCCGAGGCGGTCGAGTGAGTCGACGAGCACCACGTCGCCCTCCGACACGACGGACATGAGCGCGTCGTAAGCCTCGCGGTCGAGGTTCTTGCCCGACGCCTTGTCGACGTACAGGTTGCCCTCGGAGACGCCGAGCTCCCTCATCTTCCGAAGCTGCCGCTCCTCGTTTTGCTCTCTGGTCGACACCCTGACGTAGCCGTAGACCGTCATCTCAGGTCACCCTACCCCTCGATTTCGAACGAGCCTGCCGGCATCTTCTTGTCGCACGGCATGAGCACGATCCTGTAGTCGAGCACGCGCGCCATCTCGACGGCGAGCTCGACCGACACCTTCTTCTGGGTCGAGAACATCGTGTTGACCGACTGGGGCTTGACGCCCCTGCGGCGGGCGAGCTCCGCCTTGGTGACATTCTTGCTCTGCATGATGGACGAGAGCGCTTCTACGAACTTCATCTGGACTCCTTTCGATATAAGGTTTATACCTTATAAGGCTACGGCCTGTCAAACGAAATTTTTATTTTTCTCGGCTAGTCGGAGCACTTACCTACCCCTTTTCCGCACTCCTTATTTACTGCCCGGGGCTCGCACGACCGCCCGCGATCAAGCATATGAGAATCTTCCCAGCAAAAGCAGCGCGACGCACCGACTATACAAACAACGAGCACAAACCGGGGCGCAGGGTAAATATAGCGTTGTTCAAATAGGGCACACCCAAAACACACGGTAAATAGCATAAGGCCGTGACCTTATATTTTTCACCTTTGAGGTATTTACAATAAGGCTATAGCCTTATATCATGCCTTATATAAGGTTAAAGCCTTATATATCGCCTAGAAAGGGGCTGACAATGCAGTACAACGTATATTTGACCATCGGGCACAACGTAAAGGGCACGCCCACGCACACGACGAAAAGCGTTTGCGATAACGTAAGCGCTTTTCTGGGGATCGAGGCATATACGGCTATTCCGTGCTTCGGCATGTGGCGGGGCGAAGCGGAAAGCAGTACGCGCGTTGAGGTCTGCGCGCTCGACCGCGCCCAGGCCGAGGGCATCCGGGAACGCATCCCGGCCCTAGCGCAAGCCCTCGCCCAAGATTCGATCATGTGCGAGGTGCGCGAAGCTCGAACCGCGTTCATCGAGGCGGCCGCGATCCAAGCCGCCAAAACTGCCTAAAAGCAAAGCGCCCCGCGAGCGGTTGCAGCGTTCGCGGGGCTTGATGGAAAACCACCACTTGAAAGGATACAGCAAAATGAAGGTTTTCAGCTACGAGAGCAACGGCCACAGAATCCAATTTGTTTGTGATTCACGCAAAACTCGAAACGGTTTTGCTCACGACGCGGCATGCATCATTGACGATGATGTATTGGGGCAGATTGAAGCCACTTGCAACTATTACAATCGCACGTGGGAGCGGTACACGTTTCAAACCGTCTGCAAGAAGATCGCTCACGAGCAGGCGGCGAACTGCTGCAAACGGGAAAGGCGGCGCTTTATGGAAGAGCGCAACTATGCGCGCATGACCGCAAAGCGCAAGGCTGAGTTTACCGAGTGGATCAACGAGAACGCAAACGATGATCTGCGCTTGTGGTGCGACGTTTCCGCGCTCGTTGCAAACTTCGACTTGATGGATCCGCCGTATCCGGAATGGTACGGCCACAGGCCCAGCACGTTTACACCGTCCTACTTCGCATAGATAGAAGGTGTTTAAATTGACTGCTCCGAAGCTAAGTAACTCACAAGCACTGAACGCTGTGCGTAATGACATCTGGCAAGACCTCGAAAAGCTGGGAATAGCGGAAGTGCGTCGTTATATCAACGCGTTTCCATATGAACCCGACTATAATTTGGCACAGTACGGAAATATGCTCGTTTATTATAACGACGTTCGGGAGCTCTTCTTTTCCGCCGGCTATACGAAATACCGCGAAACCTGGAAGCGTGCGACGTGCGACCACAGAATAGGCGAATACAAAATTGATGATTACGAGGTTTGGAAAACGTATCTTGTGGAAGTAGGGCGAATGGCGCAAGCCTTCGTGAAAGCACACTGGTTCGGAGAAGGGAGGCACTAACTGTGTTACTTCTAAATCTCATCATTTGCGTTCTTGTGACGCCGCTCGTCATACTCGCAAAACTCCTAGACATGCAATAAAAGAAAAGCCCCGCGCGCGGGGCTTTTCTTTTACCTGAACGCCTGACGCGCACCAGCGCCCGGGTGTTTTCTTTTGCTCGCAAAGCCTGCTCATAGGCCCGTCAGAAGCCCGTTTACTCTGTTTATGGCTTGGGGTACTACTCGGAGAGAAATAGCGCCTTGTGCGCGAGTGCAAACACCTCATATGCGATTCTATGACTTCCCGTCGTGCCCCGCTGACGTGACAGCCCTCGGAAAACACTTCGAGCGCTCTTTCCCCGGCACTTGAGCGCCCCGCACGCCTTGGGGCTGCGCAGCTCGCGCTCCCGCCAACGCGCAAGACCCGCAAACGAGAAAAGCCCCCGGCGCATCGCGCCAGGGGCTTCGTTCCCATGCGTTCTGATCCCAAAGTCGAAAAGTCGCGAAAGTCGGAAGGCTCCGAGAAGGATCCAGGAAGTCGGAAAGTCGCGAGAGTCGCAGGGCCTCAGTCGTCCTGGGCCGGCGGCAGAGTCGCCACCTCAGCGCCCTCTATCTCGATGACCTCAGGCTGCCTTCCGAGCTGGCGCGCGTACTTCGCCGCGACCTCCTCCGGGCTCGGCAGGCTGGTCTGGTTGACCTCGACGCGCTGGACGCGCACGGTCTGATCCTCGTAGCCGAAGTAGTTCTTCGCCAGGAAGAACCACTTGACGGGGTTTCCCTTCTCCTCGGTTAGGTAAATCTCCCAGGAAGTCTGCAAAAAGTCGTAAGCTTTTTTGAGCACGTTTACGCACGCCGGGGTTACTCCCTTCCATTTCCTGTAGTGCTCGCTGCCCGTGCAGACGCCCCAGAGCGCCTGCCTGTTCATGCCGAACGCCTGGGCCATGGAGTTCACCATGGGCCTGATCCCGAACTCGTCACACAGATCCAGATAGTCGTAGAACCTCCGCATCAGCGCGTCCTCGTCGTCCCATGCCGGCTCCTCGAACGCCATGAGCCTCTTGCCGAACCTCATTATCCTTGAGTTCACGCCCGGGTCTACGTTCTCCATCCGCGTCGCCACGGCAGGGTTCCTGTCGTCCTTGGGCAGGTTCGCATGGCTTCTAGGCGAGCGCCCGCTTCCCTTACCGCCCATGTGCGCCGCCCCTCCCGCCGACGATTCCGATCAACGCCATCGTCCTCACCTCCGAAAGTCGAAGCTGACAAAATGACACTTTCTATATTTTTATTTTTAATACGCTTTTATTCTTATTTCTCACATGTACGTATAATTAGTAAATGTCAATTTGTCATAAATACTATGTTTTACCAGTTCACAAAGATGACATTTTGCTCTGCAAAGAGACTTGCTTTTGCAAGAAATGTCATGTTTTGTCGCTATGTCAGCCTTATCGTCGGCTTGCCTGCGACGTTTCTGCCAAATCTCACGGCGCTTTCCGACGTTTTCGAGCTAGGTTTTGCCGCTGGCAGCAGCGCCACGCCCTTGTACACCCGGGAGCCGTCGCTGGCCCTTCCTGACGAGATCCCCGCCGATTCGAGGGCGTTTCTCATGTTCCTCAGCATGAACGTCTCGCCCTGCGCCTCACAGTAAGCCCTCGCCGCCTCCTTGAACTCGCTCACCGGGCACTTCCGGTCGCTGCCCAGGTCGCAGCGCTCGTCGAGGAACGATTGCAGCCACGACTTCGACACGCTCAGCCACGCCTCGGTGGCCCGCACGACGCACTCGGGAGGGTTCAGCCCCTCCTCTAGGTACATTTGGTAGCCTTCGAGCATCCACGTCAGCACGGTGTACATGCCGTCCGGCGACTTGAACCTGTCGGCCAGCGTGAGGTCTCGCTCCTCCGCCGTGAAGCTGCGCGTGAACTCGATCACGAACATGTGGCGCGGGTCGATGGCGCTGGGGTCTCGCACGACGGGTAGCGCGTTGCAGTGCATCCAGACCGTGAACTGGGGCACGTAGCTGAACTCCTCGCGGTGCAGGTGGCGGGTGCTGATCTCGTCGGTGCCGCTCGCGAGCTTCTTCACCATCGCCCCGTTCAGCTCGGCGCCGAGCGGGGGCTCGGACACGTCCACGAGCCTCTTGCCGACGAGCCCCGCGAGCACGGGGTTCGCCGCCGTGTAGTTCTCGAACCTGTTGACGAGCAGGAGCCCCGAGCTGGCGCTGCCCGCGTAGTCGCCGAGCACGTGCTTGACGACGTTCATGAGAGTCGACTTGCCGTTGTCGCGCTTGGCTCCCCAGAGCACGAACGTGGCCTTCTCCGGGTTCCCGCCGTAGAGCGAGTAGCCGAGCGCCCGCTGCAGGAACGCGGCCTTGTCCTCGTCGCCGTCGGTTATCTCGTCAACGAAGCCGTCCCACCTCTCGTCGTAGCTGTGGTCGATGTGCCTGAACGTGCTGTCGAGCTCGCCCCTGACGCGCTTGGTGACCTTGAACGCGAGCGTGTCGTAGCCCTCGTCGACGCCGTTCATGCCGCTGAGCCAGTCGGCCCTGTCGGCGGGCAGCTCTCCTGTGGCGAGCGACATGACGCCGTGCTCAGTTCCGAGGTGCTCTGGGGACGTGTCGAGCTCGGAAACGTCGATGCGCAGGCGCTCCTTCACCGAGCAGCGCATGCTCCTGGTGCACGCCGCGCTGTCCTGGCGCCTTGCGAAGCTGACGTAGCCCCCGATGCGCTTCCTCTCGTCGGGGTGGCGCTTGAGCTGGTCTTGCGCCCAGAGCAGCCGCGCCGTGAGGAAGTCCTCGACGGCGCAGTGCAGGTAGCCCTCGTCCCTCAGCTCGAACATGTCCCGGTCGCCGCGCACGACGCACCTGCCGATGCTCTCGCACCACCTCAGGTCTCCCAGGTAGTTCAGCAGCTCCTCGCGGGTGTTGCCGTCTGCGTACTCGACGGGCCTGTCGGGCGACAGCGGGTCGAGCGCGTCGAGCGAGCGCATGGCCGCCGCCGTGGCGCCGCGCACGGTCGACCCGTCGGACAGCTCGTAATCAGCGGTGCTCCACCTCATATGCTGCGTCCTCCCTTCGATCCGACGCGCGGCGTCGTGATGGTCTCCTCCATTGCAGGTAGCCTCCTCTCGTCATAGCGACGCCGCGAGCTTCGCCAGGAAGCACGCGAAGCTGATCACGACGTAGGCCGAGGACAGGAACGCGAAGATCAGCGCGACGACGAGGGGGACGCAGCCCGCGCACCCCGCGTCTCCGCCGCGCTTGCGGTAGTGCTCGCTCATTCCGCATCACGCGCCTCTCTTAGGCACAGGTCGCGCTGGCGGCGCAGCAGGTCGAGCCTCATGGCCGCGCTACATCCTTTCACACCGTAACGTTCTGCCGGAGTCTTGCCATCGACTTTGCTAGGGCATTTGCTGCAACTTTCATTGAAGCATTCCCAGTAGTCGTCCGTACACTTTAGCGCGTCCGCGTTGATTTTCTCATGCGCGTCAGCTTCCTGCGTGTAACGCTCGCGGTGGGTGAGCCTTTGCGGGTCGTACCACCCCATCACGCCTGTATCGCAGTTCATCAACTTGATGCTCACGTAACCCTCAGGTGCGGTAGGGGCCTCTACGGTGTACCTGCCGTCGTGTCCGATGTGCCAAACTGTGTCCCCGACCTTGATCGGCACGCCGTCAGAGTCCAGAACGTCGATCGGCTCGCCATTCATTTCAAGACCTCCTTCTCGACAGCGGCCAGCAGCCGCCTCTCCACGGCCTGCGCCTGCTTGATCGCGCGGGGCAGGTCGTAGGTTCCCTCAGCTACCCTCAGCTCACGCTCGTAGACGCTCTTGAGGACTTGCGACAGGCTCTGGTAGTACCTGCCCATCGGCTGCCACTTCGGGTTTCCGTCCTTGTCCTTCGCCAGCCTCCACAGCTGCCAGTTGTGCGCGTCCATGGGGCGCAGCTCATATTTTTCGAGGATTCTTATGATCATTCCTCGCCCTCCTTCTTGACTATCCTGCACCCGCACCTGGGGCAGTAGTCGAACCACGGCGGCCGCCTGCTGGCGGGCTTGTACTGCTGGGCGCAGGCCGAGCACGTCCATGCGAGCGGGAAGTCCTGCGGCACGAACTCGCCCTGGCCGCACTTTGCCCGCTCCTCCATCTCGCTGCGGCATACCTCGACCGTAAAGGAGCAGGTGCGCACGTCCCCGCGCTCTACGGACGCCCTCCCTGCCTTGATGCCTGCCAGGTAGATGTCGTCGAGGTCGGCGAACCTGCGGCCGTCGAACACGTATCCGCTCATAGGTCGACCACCTTAGCTCCGCAGTTAGGGCAGTAATTCGGCAATGCTCTCAACGTGACAGCTTCGTCACAGCTCCCAGATAAAAACTCACCGCATTCCGAGCAGTTCATAACGTACAACTTATACGCACCGTTGTTAGCACCCTCTACACACGCAATGGGCATGCATGTTCGCTCGGCTTTGAGGACTTCGTCTTCGGCCTCCTTCGGCCTCCATCCGTTAGGGCCTCCATCAGTGCCGTACAAGCCCCATCCGCACGCCGCCGCGTCGCACCTGTCGCTGTGGGTTGACACTGCTTGCAACAGACAGATCAGGTCGTTGCTGACCCAATGGCCGTACTTGCGCGGGATGCTGTAATAGCATGTCCCGCATGTCTTTTTAATCATCGTCATCCACCACCTTTGCGCCGCAGGACGGACAGTAGAAGACGTAAGACATACTCACGTGCCTGTGCCCGCATTCGCTGCATTCGAAATGCTGGGCGGGGTAGAAATAGTCTCTATCTTCTGGAACCGTGTCGAGGTTCTTGCACGTGCGCTCGGCTCGGTGGTTCCATTTGTCGACGGCCATCTCCGCGCTCAACTGCGCGCCTCCACAGCAAGTGCCGCAGTTGCAGCACTTGACATACCACATGTTCACGCCCGCATGGATGAGTTGCGGATCGCCAACATTCCCGCAGAACGGGCACGGCCTAAGCTCTATCATCCCTCCACCACCTTGCTGCCGCATTTTGGGCAGTATGCCCATCTCTCGTCGCCGAGGCTGTAGCCGCACTCTGAGCACTTCGGGCGCCTCTCCCCATACTTCATGCGTCCAGGCACTTTTCTGCACGTGCGCTCGGCTCGGCGATTCCATGCGCTTATAGCCTCTTGCGGCGTATCGAAGAAGTCAGTCTGGTTATGCATAACCGTTCCGATCATCGTCTTGCACCCGCGGCAATAGACGGTGAAATGGCGAAACGGGAGATGCTCGTTGTCCTCCGGCGCGGCCTCCAGGAGCCGCGCCTCCCCGCCGCAGAACGGGCACGATTCGAGTGCAATCATTGTTCTTCTCGCTTTCCCAACACGTGGATGACCCACTGGGCGGGTATCATGGCGACGCCGTACTGATATTCGCCGGCACCGACCTCGGTGCCGTCGGGTCGCTGATCGTGTCGCCACTTGCCGTTCCTCGGTCGCCCGAGGTCGTACAAGTCGTACTTGTCCGACAACGCCTCGCACTCTGCCAGCAGCTCTTCAGCAGTATCGGGAAACTGCTTGTCGTCGGTGATCATCGTTCGTCACCTCGCTCTCTCGAAGCGGTTATGGTCGAGCCAATAGCTCGGGCACCCGCGGAACAGCGCGTATCGCAGCCAGTCCTTGCGACGGTCTGCGTTCGCGCAGCCTCCCGTGCGTCCGTACAGACACGTAGAGCAGTCCCTTGGAACGTCCTTCGTGGCAATCACCCTGATCATGTTGCTCATACTCGCACCATCTCCGTGTTGCACATGCGCAGCCTTTTCACCTCTTTCGTCGTGCCGAGCTTGCGTTTGACGACTTCGTGTGTCGCAAGCGTGGCGACTCCTCCGTAGGCTTGCGTGATGAAGCCGTAGCGCTCGGCGAGGGCCATCACCTCAGCCCAATGCGCGTCGAGCGCCTTGAGACTCACACGGCCTTCCTCGGTGTCCAGAAACTCCTCAAGTTCGTCGATCTTTCCGTTGCTGTCGTACCTGACCTTGAACTCTGATGCTTTCATTGCCTCTCCGCTCTATCTATAAGGCGCGATGTCGCGCCAGCTCGTTTCTGCTATTTCTGCCTCGCTTACTCGGACAGCACTTCCGCCAATGCTTCTGCGGTAGACAGGAGTGCGTTCGGCTCAGAGAACTTGACGCGTCCAGAGACGCAGTCCTTGTTGACCCAGAACGCTCCCTTGCCGCTGTCGTCGTCCCACTCGCGAATGTTGATGGATCCCTTGTGGCTCACGGCGACGATCCGGTACTTCACGTACCGCTTCGCCTTGCGGCTGCGCTTCATCCAGCAGGGCTTTCCCAAAAGCTCGGCGTATGCTGCGCAGGTCGGCTCGTGCTTCTGGCGCTTGCGCTCTCGCAGAGCCCAGACGGCGAGCACGACGACGGCGCCGAGACCAGCCCAGATGAGCGCCGCCAGCCCTGAGAACACGCAGGACAGCGTCTCTGCGCTCATCGGTCATCACCGCTCTCGGTCTCGTCGGGCGAGCCTACGATACGAGCCAGTGCTTCCAGAAGCGAGGGCGGCTTAGCACTCGCCTCAGCCTTCTTGTCGATGGCCCTCAAGGCCACAGACGCCGCGAGCATGACGCAGATGACGATGGTGATGCAGATCACCAGCAAGTCGATATTCAGCATTTCTCTCTCCTCAGTGGGCGATACGCCCCTTCTAGCATTAAGTCAACAATTAGGTCTTCGACCATCTCAATTCGTTCGCCAATCCATCGGATCACGGGGACAGCCATCGAGTTGCCGAGCGCCTTGTATCGCGGCGCGTCTGGACACTCATCGGCGATCTTGCCTTTGTACGGCACTCGCGTCCAGCTGTCAGGAAAGCCTTGCAGGCGCTCGCACTCGAGTGGGGTGAGGCGACGCACGATGTAATGCGATTCGGATTTGACAGCTAAGACCTTGCCCTCGTGAACAAACTGCGATCCGACTCCTTTGAAGTCCCTGGCACACAAGGCTCCCACAAAGCCTTCGCCGTTGGATGCTATTACAGGTGCGTCCTTTGCTGAATGAGCCGAAAGGGTGCCGCACATGTCATCTTCAGCCGCTGTGTTTGCCTGCGTGTCAGACAAGCAGATGATCTGCGGTGACCCTGCCTGCGATGCCTTGATCGGAGGAGTGTGGTCGACACAGGACACGAAGTCGCTCACCGTCTCTTGCATGCAGATTACATTCATGCCCCTGTCGGCGCACGGCGACGAGTCGGCACGTGCCGTCAAAGTGCCGGCGATCTCCTCGCCGAATTGCGTGCACGTGCGTTGAACACAGGCGGCATCGTTTCGCGCTGCCAGCAGAGACGGCGCTATCTCGCGGTCGTATCCTATGCTCCCGGCCCCAGGGCTTGACTTGTAGCTGAATCCGAAGCAACCACCGCCCGCAGCGCCGCGTCCAGCACGGGCGGCAAGCTCTTCCCTCTTTTTTCGGCTCGACGGATTATTCCCTTGCAGGCAGTCGGGCTCAAGCAATACCGCAGCAGATCTTCGCCAGTCTCTAGTATTGATGACAACGAACACGCGACGGCGTCGTTGGGGTACTCCGCAGAACTGAGCGTCAATGATCCGCCAACAGACACCGCCGCGAGGCCACAGTTCAACCACCGCCTCGAGGAAGGTCTGGAAAGCCCTCCTTCCATCAGCGGATAGAACTCCCGGGACGTTTTCCCATATGATCCATTCGGGATCAATTTCGCTACAAGCTCTGAGGTATTCGAGCATGAGGTTTCCTCTAGGGTCAGCAAGGCCCTTGCGAAGTCCAGCGACGCTGAACGACTGGCAGGGAGATCCGCCGATGACGAGATCTGCTGCTCCATGGTACTCACTCCAATCTACTTTCGTCATATCCCCAAGGTTCGGCACCGACGGCATCCTCTCGGCGAGAACCGCACAGGGAAACGGGTCTATTTCCGAGAGCGCCACCGGTTCCCAGCCGAGCGGCATCCAGGCCACCGACGCAGCCTCAATGCCGCTGAACAAGCTGATGTACCTCATCGCGGCGTCTCCGAGCTGTGCTTGCCAAGCCATTGCAGGTGAGCGTCGAAGAGGCATCCCGCGACTGCTTGCGTCACGTACGCGCGCTCCTCCTCGGCGGGCTCGGATTCGCCGATGCTCTCGAAATACCTGCAAGCGATGTGGCTGGCCTCGTGTGCGAGCAGTGACAGCTGCTGCCACAGCGGGTGATTCTGGCGCTCTTCCATCAGGACGAAGTAGACCAAGCCCTTGCCGTAGTCGGCGCCGAAGGTCTGAGCATGACAGTTGACCAAGAGGTCTTTCTCTATGCGTCGCTCTCGCAGGTCGCGAGACAGCTTGTTCCTGTCATGGTAGAGGGACACGGAGACGGAGGGCAGGACGCCGATGCTCTCGAAGACCTCGATCTTATGCCTCTTGCTCATGCTGCCACCTCCACTCGCCGTACACGAGCCTGTGCGCGTAGTTGTTCGCCTTGGCTATGTCCTTGTCGACGGAGCCCTTGCCACCAGCGCGGATCGCGTACTTCAGCAACGCGTACAGGTTCGCGGCTTCCCTCGCGGGCAGGCCCTCGACTATCTTCTCGATGCGATCCATGGTTCCCTCTGGGTAGTGGCTGGGATGAAAGACGTCGTCTGGTTCCTCGAAGTAGCAGTCGTCGACGCTATCGCCGTAGTAGCCTCGCTGGTAGTTTTTCTTGATCACATCGTCGCGATACGCTCCCGGCGTGTATGGCGAGAACTCTCGAAGCGCCGTCTCGCAGGCGTGCACGCAGTCAAGCAGCTCCATGATGTACGTGGCCGTGTTACCGCTCTCTGCTGCGGAGAACACCTCTGCGGCCTCCTGGGCGATCTGGTCTGCCTGACCTCTGCGGGTCATCCCGTCAACCCCTACCTTGAACTTCGTCGGGGGGAAGTTGAACACGAAGGGCCTATTCATCCTCATCACCTGCGATGGCGCGCAGCACGTCTTGGAAGTTCGGGTAGAGGCGCTTTAGCATGGCCGCCATGACGGCCTTTTCCGAGTCGAAGTGCAGATCGCAGAACAGGCTGCGCCTTAGTAAGTCGACGAGCTCTTCTCGATCCTCGTCCGTGCTCGCATTCGAGTCCGCGTCGCTTTTGCGGCGTTCAAGGCGTTCTCTCATGTCCTTGTCAAACAGGCATCTGCCGTCGCCGCACTCGCGGCACTTCACCACGGTCTTCTCGCCGTCATCCCAGAACAGAATGGTCGCCTGGTCGTTGCCGATGGCCTTGCTGACTCGCGCCGTGTTGTCTGCGAGAATGCTGAGCACGCGCATCGCGGTCAATTCGCCGCATGCGCCTCGCGCCTTTATCGCTGCATTCACCTTCTCGAACTTCTCGCCTTCCACGTCAGCTATTATCTCGACCTGCGCCGAGCGCCCGCCGCTCGCGCTCGGAGGGTAGTAGTTGACGTTAATGCGCCCGTTTTGCATGTCTCTCATCTTGGATTCCTTTCATGCGGTCTCTGCCGCGCCTTCAGCAGGATCAGTCGCTCCTGCTGCTTGCGAACTATCACGAGTCCCTTGAACTCGCTTTTCTTGCAGACGTTTCGAAGTCCTTGGTAGAGCGTCCCCAGGTCGTATTCGGTGCGTTCGTGGTGAACCGTCGCCTTGGCTGCCCCGTATCTGAGGAACGCCGCCACAATGCTCTCCGAGAGCCTGCTGAGCCTCGTCGCGTTCCTCGTCGTCGTAACCAGGTCATCGCAAGGCGAGAGCAAGTCTTCAGCCTTCATGGGCTACCTCCTGTACCTCGTCACCGAGTCGACCACTTGCCGAACCTCCGCCTCGGGGATCGGGGGCCGCATGTACTGATCGTTCGCCGCGAGGGCCGAGCTGTAGACGGCCGACTTGTGCGCGCCGCAGCTGTGCAAGTGTCCGCACAGGCTGACGAGCGCCAGGTGCCGGCTGCCCTGCGAGACCTCCTCGTACGATACGGACATGCGGCCCGTTGCCTCGTCAACGGCCCACGACGGCTTCCAGATCTTGTTGCGCCGGCCTTCGCCGCCGCTGCGCTCGACGTCGGAGAAGTGCTCGTCGAGCACCAGCTCGATGCCAGCCTGCGCCTCGGCTATCTCCGAGAACATGACGGTTCTGCCCGTGAGGACGAAGTACCTGCCCTCGCGGTAGATCTCCCATCCATTGCGGTTGTTCCTGCCCTTGAAGGGAAGCTCGCCCTTGCAGATGATGTGAAACCCCTTGCCGCTCTTGCTGAGCTCCGTGTAGCTCGCGCAGGCCATGACGGCCGCCAACGCCTCGTCAGTCGGCATCCCGTCGCCGTCGAAGGCGCAGTCGATGTCGATGCCGACGTACCCGTCACCGTCGAACACGAACCCCGCGTACTCGTAGATGCCCTGCCTTACCGCGTCGGCGGCCTCGTCGTAATCTCCCCAGGTGTTTGGCTTGCTCACCGATGCCGCCTTGCCTTCGAAGCACCTCATAGGCCGCTTCGAGTCGGCGTTCGCGCATACCCAGCGTTGCAGTTCTCGCAGCTCGTGGGGTATGTTGTCCATCAGTGTCGGCATGTGCCTACTCCTCGCGTTCCTCTTGCGCCTCTGCGGGCTTGCGAGGGCGGGTTCCCCTCGCGGCCCTTCGCGTCCTCTTCGGCGCCGTCTTCTCGAGTTCGCCGTCCTCGAACTCGAAGATGTCCTTCGGAAGATAGGTCTCCCCGTTGACGATCAGCTCGAACCCCTTCTCGTCGCCGAGCGCCACGTCGTCTGCGCGCTTCGCGATCTCCTCTGCGACCGTGGCCGGCATCTTCGACAGGACGCGCTGCCCGTCATGCGTGTCGAGCATGTAGTCGACTAATGCGCCTCGGTCGTTGTACTCATCCTTGAGCTTCATCGAACTCCTCCTTGATCGTATCTACGAACTGGTCTAGCGTTTTAATCACGTGGTGGTGGATTCCCACGGCCGTCAGCCTGTCGCGCCACAGGGCCTGGTCTGGCTGAAGCTTGTAGCCGCTGTCGGATTTCAGCTCGACGGCCACGACTCGGCCTCGACCGAACACCAGCAGGTCGGGAAACCCCTTGTTCGAGTAGCCGTCGCCGTGGATGTTCACGACGAGGAGCTTCCCTCGCTGCTCTCTCCTTGCCCAGTCGAGGCACTGTCTCTGCAACCTCGCCTCGCGCATTACAGGTAGTCGTCGATGTCGTCGATGTCCTCGTCGGCATCCTCTTCGAAGTCAACGTCCGCCTCCTTGAAGTTGCGGATGTGCTTGTAGGTGCCGGTCACGTTCTCGTCCTCGTCCTTGACTTCCTGCTCGTACACGTCTGCCACGACGTACAGGCCCTCGATCTCCTCCGGGTCGATCTCGCGGTCTGTGAAGTCATGCGTGGCGCATTTTGCGATGGTGCTGAAGATCCCGAGGGCGACCTCGTTGAGCGTGCCCTTCTTCTTGCCCTTGAAGCTGAACTGCTCCGTGAGGGTGCGATCCTCCGCGTCGGAGAAGGTGATCTTGCATTTCATGTACTTCTCCTCGTAGCTGACCTTCTTGATGAGGAGCGTCTGCTCCTTGCCGACTTCGAGGTTGCGGAACCCCTTGATGAGCCCGATCTTTGCCATTGCGATTCCTCCTGTTTCTCTTAGGCGAAGGTCACCGTGAAGCGGCTTGACTCAGCTGCCTTCGCGTACTTGTCGTAGACGCCGTCCTTCTTCATGGCCCTCTCGTCGACCTTCAGGCTCTTGATCCTCGCGAGCTTGCATGTGACGCGGCCGTGGGAGAACGTGCAGGTGTCCAGGTCTCCGATCTGCTCCTGCGCGTACTTCTTGAGCTGGTCTTTGATGACCTTGATTCGCTTCTCCTCCTTCTTGATCCTGGCGCTGTTCTCGTCGACCTTCGCCTGAAGGTCGTCCAGCTCCTCGATCAGCGCGTTGACGTCGGTGTCCGGGTTGAGCGACACGGTGCGCATCGCCTTCAGGTAGTCCTTGTCGGCGTCCTCGTCGAACGCAGGAGACTCGCCCGTCTCGACGTGCGCGTTCCACCAGTCGATCGCGGGGTTGACGTAGTCCTCAAGGAAGCGCGGGTAGCGCTCGCTCACCTTGAACTCGCGCGTCGCCGTGTTGCCTGCGTCG
Source organism: Adlercreutzia sp. ZJ242 (assembly GCF_011038995.1). Lineage (NCBI taxonomy): Bacteria > Bacillati > Actinomycetota > Coriobacteriia > Eggerthellales > Eggerthellaceae > Adlercreutzia > Adlercreutzia sp. ZJ242. The sequence goes on along the minus strand of NZ_JAAKEE010000003.1, from coordinate 76,601 downwards.
GGGACGTAGCCCTCTGGGTGGTCGTAGTCCGGGCCTTCCAGGAAGCTGACCACCATGATCACGTCGTCGCAATCGAGCAGCCACGCGTAGAGCGCAGCCTGCAACGCGTAGTATTCAGGCACATCGTCTTCCCAGTCCTCGGCGCGCTTAGTCGTCTTGAACTCAAGGACGGCCTCCGTGTGACCCACGAGCCCTTCAGCCGTCTTGTCCCACGACTCGTCTACGAGCAGCGCGTCCCACATTCCCCCGAACACGGGGTGGGTGTAGAAGTTGCCGTAGGTCTTCTTGAACGGGTCAGAGCCCCACACGTCGTGGGGGTCGATGAGGTCGTCTGCCATGCCGTACGCTTCTCGCATGTACTCGATCTGCTTGGGCTCGATCGCCTTGCCGGCTAAGGTGTAGACGGTGTCCTCGAACGGCTCGACGTACGCCTTGGTGATGTCGCACCACATCTGGAAGGGAGTGCTCCATCGGTTGAGCCCGAGGACGCTGGCGAAGCGCGTCCCCGTCATCTTCTTCGGCCGCTTGGGCGGCTCGATGCTGATGGTGTTGTCCTTGTTCCACTGCAGATCCATCTCTACTCCTCGTTTCCTTCCGACTCGTATCCGGCCTTCATCTCGCCGAGCTTCTGGATCGCAGCCTCGGCCTCGCGCTTGGTGATGGTCTTGAGCTTGCCTGTCTTGGCTGAGAGCTCCGCCACGTATTGAGCGACCTCCGGATGCTCGTCCCCGTACTTGTCGACCATGACCTTGATGTTCTTCTTCAGGTTGCGAAGCTGAAGCGTTGTCGCGGCGCCGTCAGCGTCCGTCACCTTCGCAGCGGCGCTCTTTCGCTCGGACGCGGTCGCCGGCTTGCGCGGCGCAGCGGGCTTCTTGGCGGCCGGCTTGCGCGATGCGCTCGGCGCCTTCTTCTCGGCTGCCTCGGCCTTCGCGGCGTTGCTCGCAGCCTCGTCCCAATTCGTCGAGTCGACCTCGTCGTGCTCCGCGATGTCGAGCACCTGCATCTTGAGGTAGCGGCGCATGTAGGTCTGCTCGCCGCCCTTGCGCTGGATGTCGTTGTTGACCTCCTTGCCCTTGCTGTTGAGGATCGGCGGCACCTCGCCCCATGCGAGCTGGAACTCGATGGTGTCGTCAGGGTTGTCGCAGTTGATGACCTCCGCCTTCGCAAGAGCCGGAATCGTCAGGGTGCTGGTCTCGCCCGTCGAGCCGACGCTGGATGAAATCTCGCTGCTCGGCTCGAAGCGGAAGACTTCGAGCAGGCCGACCTCGTTGAAGATCCTCGTCTGCTCCGGTACGATGTCCTCAAGCTCGAAGTAGTCGTACTCGGCGTGGTCGTTAGTCCCGCTCTTCTTCGGGTTGGTGTCCATGAACATCTTCCGGGCGAGGCTCAGCTTCTTGTAGACGTTCATCCCGCTGTAGTCGACGGGTTTTGCCGCCGCGCCCCTGGCGCTCGTCTTTGCTGTGGTAGCCAACTTCTTTTCCTCCTTGAAGTCTCGTGCTCGCTTCTCCGCGAGCTGGATGTAATACGACTTGTCTATGTTCAGGATTGAGGGCGGCTTGTCGTTGCAGATCAGGCAGTGATCGGGGAGGCTTTCGACCTTCGCTACGCTGCCGTCTGCCGCCTTCACCTTGTAGAGCCGGCCCAGGTGACCGTCTCTCGTGGCGAACACCCGGTTGCACTTCTGAACCGGGGCCTTCACCCATGTCTCCCCTTCGCTTGAGCTCTCGTCGAGCACGAGCTGGTATACCTCCGAGTATTTGTGCCCGACCTTCGCTATGAGCTGGAACGCCATGGGGTCGTCGCAGGCGTTGATGGTCTGAGCGACTGGCGTGCCGTCGAGCAGGTAGCGCTTGAGCGCTTCGGCGACGATGACGGCGTTGTTGTTGATGCTCCACGCGCCGATTGGGCTGATGCCTCGCACGAGGTATGCGCCCTTGACCTTCTCCGAGCCGTCGGTTTTCCGCATGGCGTAGTTGTTCACGTCCTTCTGCCAGACGAACTCGACGCGGTCTTCCTCAAGCTCCAAGGCGGTCTGGTTCTGCCACCACTCGTTGATGGCGATGACCTCGTCGTAGCGCTCCTCTGGAATGGAGATCATGACGCCGTCGGTGTTGAGCTGGATGATGCGCAGGCCGTCGACGCTCGCGTAGACAGCGGCGAGCTCGGTGATTGACAGCTGTCCGCTCACGCAGACGGAGAGTTTGTTTTTCGGGTCGTACATGGCGTTGTACGGATTCCCCATGGCCCCGTACGCTTTGTTCATCGGCGACTTGAGCGCATTGGCCGTCACCTTGTCCCCGCTCTTCTTGGCTGCAAATCGCTCGCTGCGAATGCCCTTGAAGATGTCGGGGTTCGGCACTGCGCGAGAGACGTAGCCGTACTCGATCATGAGCGACGGGTACAGGCTTGATACGTCGTAGTTGAGGAGGATCCTGCCATTTCCAGCACGCTCCTTGTGCTTCGGCAGGGCGCCGTGGATTCCTCCGAACGCGTAGACGACGGGGCATCCGCCTATCTCGCATTCAAGCGTCGAGCTGAAAAGCTCCTCGTCGTCGATGCTCGTGTCGGCGATTCGCTTGAAAAACGCCACGACCTCGTCGGGAACGAGGTCGTAGTCGAGCCTATCTGGAAACCTGTAGTCGCGCTCGTCGTAGTCTGCGGGATAGGCCAAGTAATCCTCGGAGGCGAGCTCCGCGGCCTCGCGCCCGAGCCTGTCTTCAATACCCTGCGCGATGCCTGCTTGCAGGTATCTCTGATCGGCTCCGAACAGGGCGGCGGCCAGCTTCGGGTCGGTCATGCCGAGCGCATCGTATGGATCAATGTCGGCGAGGCCCGCGAGATGCAGCTTTGTCTCAAGGTAGTCCCAGCGGATCTTCAGCAGCTCCGTCGTCGCGTCAACGTCGTGGCGGCAATACTTCTCCACCTCGGCGCGTTGCTTCTTCGTAAGCTTCTTCTCTATCCTGAAGTCAACCGTCGACTCCTCGATGCCCATGCCGAGGTGACCTTCTATCGACTTGAGCGACGTGCCTTTCTGCGTGTCGTCCATGAGGTCGGTGTTGTGGAACTTGTAGAAGAAGCCATTGAGGTACGGATGCTCCCACGGCTGGTTGTCAGTGCCGATGATCCAGTCGTTGACCTCCTTGACCTGCTCCGGGTCGCACCCGGCGACGATCGCCTTGAGGATGTACTGGTCGTAGTGCTTGTTATTGAATCCGGCGAATACCGCCTCCTCGTTCTCCTCCATGAACTCGGCAAGGCCGTCGGGGTCGTTCCAGAACGACGTGTATTCGCCGCTCTTGTAGTCCTTGAACACGAACAGCCAGTCGTATGCGAAGACCTCGCAGTCGTAGACGATGATCTCGTAGTCGTTGAGAGCCATGGCGCTACCTCTTGCCCATGACTATCGCGCATGCCTCGGCAATCGCACGGTCGGATGAGCGTCGTATGCCGCGCAACGCGAGGAACGTGCCGCAGTTGCTCACCTTGAAGTCGATGTCGGCGGCGATGAACACGTCCACGACCTTCTTCACCAGCCTAGGATTGAACGCGAACCTGTCATCCGAGCCGGCTGCCTCAGCGCCGTCGAGCATCTTCTCTATGCTCTTCGCCGGATACCGTCCGTCGTCGATCTCTTCGAACACGGGCTTCCCCGTGCCGGAGAACTTGAACCCGCCTTCGCTCACCTCCACCTCGCACGAGGGCTTGTACTCCCGTACCCAGGCTTGAGGCACGATCATGTCCGCCGTGTATGTCGGCAGCACCCAGTTCTCCTCGTAGGTGACTGCCACGTACTGGTCTGTCGCGTAGAGCGTCCCTCCTGACAACACGATGTCGCGCAAGACGTGGTGCTTCGAATCGCAGCACTTCGCCATCGCCTTCAGAATCCTGTTCTTCACAATTCCATCCCCTTCGTGTACTCGCTTATGTACTCGGCGAAGAGCGCTTCGTTGAAGTCCGAGTAGTTCTTGAGAGCGTTGTAGATCGCTATCTCGACGGTTCCCGCGGTGAGAAGGAAGTAGTAGCTGCACGGGCGGCTCTGCCCGACGCGATGGATCCTGTCCCGAGCCTGCTCAAGCAGGTCGCTTCGCAACGTCGGCTCGTAGAAGATGCACGTGTCTGCTGCGAAGAGGTCGATGCCCGCGCTGCCGCTCTGGTACTGGCAGATGATCGCCTGCGTTCCCTCGTCGTCTTGGAACTTGCGCCATATGCCCTTGTCCCTCTGCCTTCCGTCTAGCACGACGTGCCTGATGCCCAGCTTTCCGAGCAGCCTGCCGACGCTGTCCACGCTGTGGCGAAACTCGCAGAAGACCACGAACTTGCCCTCGAAGTCAGAAAGGAACTCCTTGAGCGCGGTCTCCTTGGGGCAGGCGTACTCCTTGCGCTCGCCGTTCTCTGTGTCAACGAAGCCCGAGCACATCTGCCGCAGGCGGAGGGAGCGCGTGAGGGGGTTGCCTGCCAGCGTGTCGAGTGACGTGATCGCCGAGCTTTTGACCATTTCCCCGTAGTGTCGTTTGACCGAGTGGCCGAGGTCGCAGTAGAGGATTTCGTCGGGAAGCTTCTCGGGCAGGTCGAGGCATTCCTCCTTGGTGATACGGTATGACATCTCTCCCATGACCGCCTGAATAGCCGACACGTCTTTGTACTTGTACGGCTTCTTCCACTTGTTGAGATAGGCGACGCGCTGAATCCACTTGTAGTAGCTGTCGCCGCCGAGGCAGCGCGGGTACACGAGCCGATGCCCGTTGCCCGCCGTAGTCACCACGGGGTCGATCGCCGCGAACTGGCTCCACAGGTTGCAGAGCTGTCCGTTGCTGGTCGGCGTGCCCGTCAGGATCCAGCGGTACTTGGCCCTTGACGAGATCCTCAGACAGGTTTGCGTGCGGTTCGCCGCCGGCGATTTGATGTAGTGAGACTCGTCGAACACGACGGCGTCGAAGGTCGCGTCGAAGATTCCCTTGCGCCTCCACGTTATGTCGTACGACGCTATCACCAGATCTACGCCCTTGAGCGCCGCTCGCTGGGCCTCGTCGAGGAGTTCGATCTTTTCCTCCCATGACGCGCAAACCGCCTTCGGCGCCGCGATGAGCGCCGACCTGATGCGCCTGCTCTCGGCAAGCTCGGCAAGCCTGAAGAGCACGGGGAAGGTCTTTCCCGTTCCCTGCTCCATGAACAGGGCGAAGCCGTCGTTCAGACGCAGCAGGCCGAGAGCTGTCTTCTGGTGGTCGTAAAGCTCGATCATCGCAGCTCACCGCTGACGTTCCCCAGAGCTAAGCCTATCAGCAAGCCTGAGTAGGAGCTGACCCACACAACGCTCTCGTCCACGGCGCTGAAGTGAATCGCCATGGCTACCCCAAGCGCGCCTATGACCCCTACGCAAACTCGCGGGAAGCTGCGTGCTAGAATCTTCCTCGCGGGTTCTCGCCCGTTTCGAGCGCCGTTTCCTTGGCCGGGGCGGCGCTCACCCGTAGCATTCATTCAAAGCTCCTTCCATATAGATCTCGAACAAGAAGTCCATGAGGGAGTTCTTGTTGCTATCCGGCAGCCGAGAGAAGAGGCTCACAGGTTCTTTGCCTCGCTCAGAAGGGCCTCCCGCTCTCCCTCCTCGCGCAGCAGAACCTTTAGGGCGTCCATCAGAACCCTGTTCGCCTTCGGCGTGCTCAGACCCTTGAGATAGGTGTTGAACTCCGGCCTCGTCAGTCTGTAGGAGCTGTTCTCGTTGATGCGTCGAACCACTTCCGCCTGCGTGAGCTTCAGCTTCTCCAAAAGGCGCAGGACTTCGTCTCTCATCTCTTTGCACATCGCTTACCTCCTTCGCAAAGTAGATTTCGGATACGAATGCCGACTTCTCGCCGAGGAGGGTCACGGCCCTGGTCAGGCTCTCCGGACGCCAGCGTCTTTTTCCTTTCCGGAGAAGTCGGCTATGTAGTTGTCAAGGAGCCGAATGCGTATCCGACAATTCAAAAAAAGTTATTGAATGACTAGATAACATTCGATATAATTGGTAACCCAACCGAATAAAAGAAACAGTTAGTCAAGCGGGTCACTCCTCGCTCTTCTGATTGTTTATGTTCTTCAGTTGTTAACCTTATGGTTAGGCATTATTACCTACCTATAAGTTAATGTCAACTAGATTTTTTGATAATTCTTGGAGGATGCTGTGGACAGCCAGAACAAGCTGCTCTTTTACGAGAACTTCGAGCATATTTGCAAATCGCAAGGAACATCCCCGTACGCCGTCACCCAGGAAGCCAAGCTGGGGAAGAGCAGCGCGGCTAACTGGAAGGCGAACGGGACGATCCCGAAGCTAGACATCCTCTACAGGTTGGCAGAGGTGCTGAGCTGCAACGTCTCCGACTTCTTCAAGACGGACGCGGAGATTCGCGAGTCAATCGACATGCAGGAGGCGCTGCGCGAAAGCAGCGCCCAGATCGCGAACCTCAGCAAGTGGATCGAGACGGGCGAGGAGGCGCAGAGCGCGCTCCTCGACCAGGCTTTGAGCATAGACGACAACGTGCGGGACTTCATCTCGATCTACGAGAAGTGCACCAACCGCCAGCGCAACATGCTCATGCGCACCGTGTACGACTTCGAGCAGCAGGTCTTGAGCGCGTGACGCTCGCAGCAATATACGCGCGGTTCAGCTCCGACTCCCAGCGCGACGAGTCCATCGAGATCCAGGTTGAGCGCTGCACGCAGCTCATAGGCCGCGAGAAGTGGGTCGTGGGGGAGGTCTACGCCGACTTCGCCATGACGGGCACGAACGACAAGCGCCCCGCCTTCCAGCGCTGCATCAGCGACGGGGAGCGGGGCGCGTACGACGTCCTGGTCGTCTACAAGCTCGACCGCTTCGCGAGGAGCGTCGAGGTTTCGAGGCGGTACAAGCGGCGCCTGCGCGAGGCGGGGGTGCGCATGGTGTCCGTTCGGGAGGGCGAGAGCAGGGACACGCCCGACGGCTTCCTCCACGAGGGGCTGGACGAGCTGTTCGCAGAGTATTACTCCCGTAACTTGTCAGTGCTCATCCGCGAAGGCAATCAGAAGAACGCGAGGAACCTCAAGGCCAGCGGTGTGCGAAGGTACGGATACGACGTGGACGCCGACGATCATTTCGTGTTGAACCCCGTCGAATACGAGCGAGCAAACATGATGGCCGATCACTACCTTGAGACGGGATCTACCGTGGCTGTGGCCGATTGGTGCAAGATGCGCGGCATACGCAACAAGAGAGGAGAGGAGTGGACGCCTGCCGGCCTCTCCAAGTTCTTCCAAAACGAAGCGAACCTAGGTATCTACAGCTATGCGGGGATCAGGGTGGAGAACGCCTTCGAGCCCCTGTTCACGCGCGAGAAGTTCGAGAGGATGCAGCAGATGTTCAAAGATCACGGCTCCCGCAAGAAAGCCCCTGCGCGATCAAGCTACGCGCTCTCCTCGAAGCTGTGGTGCCTCCGCTGCGGGGCATCCGTGAACGGTCGCTCGGGCACGTCGGAGACGGGCAGGAAGTACACGTACTACGGTTGCTGCAAGAAGGGCTGCGACGTCAAGAATATTCCCTCGAAGCAGCTTGAGGAAGCGATCGTCTCGGCGTTGCAGGACATGCTGCGCGACGACAGCTCCGTGATCGCCATGAGCGAGTCGTTCCTCGACTTCGCCGAGGCCAGGCTGAACAAGAGGGAGATGCTTGAGAAAGAGATTAGAGAGGTTAAGATCCGCCGCAGAAGGCTCGTTGACTCGATAGCCGACGGAGTTCCCGCATCGAGCGTGAAAGAGGCTTTGACGGAGGCTGAGAGCCGCATATCCGAACTTGAGGGACAACTGGCAAGGGAATCTGCGATAGAGAAGGCTGCTCTGTCTCCCGAGAAGGTCGAGAGGTTCGTCAGGGGATTCGTGGAAGACGCCGACAAACACGACGCCTGGGCGAAAAAGCTGGTCGAGACGTTCATAGACAAGGTGTACGTCGACGAGGAGCTTGCCATCGTGCTCTTCACCTTCGACGGGGAGCCGAGCAGGCTCACCTTGGAGGAAATACAATCCCTCGGAATCGGCGAACTACCTGAGAGCCGCAGCTCAGAGGCAGTTCGCACGATCAAACTCTGGTGGAGGCGCGGAGAATCGAACTCCGGTCCATACTAAATTGTCCGCAAGGCGCTACAAGCTTAGTCGACGATCGGGTTTAGGGGCGCGTCTGCTCGTCGACCAGCGTCGACGCCCCGAGCCGGTTCAGTCTTTCCCGCGAGCCATACCGGCTACGTGCCGCGGGGCATTCCCCTCAGATGATGCCTTGCCCGCATCGGGGAACATGCGGGTTCGGCAGCCAAGCGCGATTAAGCAGCCATGGCGAGCGCCGGAGCGCTGTAAGTGTTCTTCTTGCCAATTAACTTGACGTTACCCCTGTTTAACGTGGCGAGGAGACCACGACCTGCTCCTCACTTCGAACTTACCATGTCGAAACCAGTCGCCCCCGAAATGCGCGCGAGGCGCGAAACCGAGGAATCAGGGGATTATATCACTTCTTCTTGAGGAAGTCGAAGCCTGACGCTATGTCGTCGAACGCGCTCTTGAGCTCCGTGACCACGGCCACGCCGTCCTTGTAGACGGCGTTCATGTCGGCCGTGGCGTCGGCGACCCCCTCGCGCGTGATGCCGAGGTCGTACTCGTCGAGGGCCTTCGAGGGCTGCGGGACCTCGCCGGGCTTTCCTTCGGCGCCCTCGTCCTCCTCGCCTTCGCCTTCGGCGTAGTAGTATTCCTGCTCCTCGCCGTTCTCGTCGAGCACCACGAACCCGATCTCGTTGTCGTCCTCGTCGACGAGGTAGGCGTAGATGTCGTCCTCTCCTACCTCGAGCTCGATGATCTCCTCGTCAGCCATGGCGGGCTCCTATCTGCTGCGTTCCTTCAACGCGCGGTCGATCTCGCGCCTGGTGTCGCGCTCCTTCATGCTGGCGCGCTTGTCGTAGAGCTTTTTACCGCGCGCGAGCGCGAGCTCCACCTTCACCAGGCCGTTGTCCCTGAAGTACATCTTGAGCGGGACGAGGGCGAGGCCCTTCTCGCTCACCTTCTCGGACAGGTAGCGGATCTGGCGCTTGTGCATGAGCAGCTTGCGCTTGCGGTCGGGGTCGGCGTTGTTGATGTTGCCCTGCGCGAACGGGGGGATGTGCACGTTGTTCAGCCACACCTCTCCTCCGCGGATGAGCGCGAAGCAGTCGGTGAGCTGGCAGCCGTTGTCGCGCAGCGAGCGCACCTCGCAGCCGACGAGCTCGATGCCCGCCTCGAACGTCTCGATCACCTCGTACTCGTGCAGCGCGCGGCGGTTCTTGGCGATGGTGGTGTCCTGCTTCTTCTTCATGGGCGCCTTCATGCCTGGGAGGGCTCGCCGGATGCGGCGGCATCGCCGGCAGCTGCGGTGTCGTCGGAGGCGGCTGCCTTGCCGGCGTCCGCGGCGTCGCCCGCCACGTCGTCGAGCGTCTCGGGCGCGCCCGCGTGGCGCACCGGCGTGGCGATGCCCGGCACGAAGCAGGCGTCCTCGTCGAGGTCGAGCGCGAAGCGCGTGATGAGGCGCACCGTGTTCTCGAGGTCCTTGAGCGCGATGACCTCGGTGGGCGTGTGCATGTAGCGCAGCGGCACCGAGACGAGGCCCGTGGGGATGCCCGCGCGCGTGACCTGGATGGCGCGTGCGTCGGTGCCCGTGACGGAGGGCTCGGCCTCGAGCTGGTACGGGATGCCCTCGGCTTCGGCGGCGGCCACCAAGCGCTCGAACACGAGCGGGTTGATGTTGGGGCCGCGCGCGATCACCGGGCCGTCGCCGCAGGTGATCTTGCCGTACTTCGTCTTGTCGATGCCGGGGTAGTCGGTGGCGTGCGTGACGTCGAACGCGAGCGCCACGTCGGGGTTCACGCCGAAGGCGCTCGTCATGGCGCCGCGCGTGCCGATCTCCTCCTGCACGGTGGCCGCGGCGACGAAGGTGCCGCGGGCCCGCCCTGCGCGCGCGAGGCTCTCCATGACGCAGCAGGCGACCCACACGCCGCATTTGTCGTCGAAGGCGCGCGAGACGGCCATGCCCTTCCCGAAGCGCTCGAAGCCCACGCCGAAGGTGATGACATCGCCCACGCGCACCGCCTCCTGCACGTCCTTCGCCGGAAGGCCCAGGTCGATCACGAGCTTCGAGAGCGGGGTCACGCTCTTGCGCTCGTCGGCCTCGATGAGGTGGATGGGCTTGCGGCCCACGACGCCGCGCAGGGTCCCCGCGTGCGTGTGCACGTCGACGCGCATGCCCGGCAGGATGGCCGCGTCCACGCCGCCGACGGCGGCCACGGACAGGAAGCCCTCGTCGCTGACGTAGGTGACCATGAGGCCGATCTCGTCCATGTGCGCCGCCAGCATGAGCGTGGGCGCGCACCCCGTGCCCTCGAGCACGGCGTGCACCGAGCCCATGGTGTTGGTCTGGATCTCGTCGGCCACGTCCGCGAGGCGCTCGCGCACGAGCTGCGCCACCGGCTCCTCGGCGCCCGTCGGCGAGGGCGTCTCCACGAGGGCCTTCAGGAACTTCACGTTCTTTTTCTTCATGCCTGTCTCCTTCACGGCGGGCGCCTACCAGTATTCCCGCTTGACCTTGCGCTTGCGCTCGGGCTTCGGCGCGCGGAAGTCCAGCTCGAGCTGGCCGTCGCTGTGCGTCTCGGTCGCGCGCTTGCGCTCCACCTTGTCGATCGTCCATGACACTGCGTCCGACCCGAATATCTCGAGCATGCGCACGCGCGCGTCGTGCATGTTGGCCTTGGTGCCCACGCGCGCCCCGCTGGCGAACTCGAAGAGCCCCTTGGCGCGCTTGGCCGAGGCGTTGGGGGATCGGTAGTGGGCGATGTAGGTCTGCATGGGGCGTGCGCGTCCTTTCGAGAAATTGTTCGCCGCCCATCTTAGCACGACCCGGCAAGCGCGCGGCTCAGTCGTAGTATTATGGAGGGCATTGGTAAGGGGAGGCGCGCTCGCGGCTCCCGACGAGGTGAGGAGGGTTCCTTGGAGGCCTACAAGCAGGAGTTTATCGAGTTCATGGTGGAGAGCGACGTGCTCAAGTTCGGCGAGTTCACGCTGAAGAGCGGCCGCAAGTCCCCCTTCTTCATGAATGCCGGCGCCTACGTCACAGGGGATCAGCTCCATCGCCTGGGCCTGTACTACGCGCAGGCCATCAACGACAACTTCGGGCTCGACTTCGACGTGGTGTTCGGGCCGGCCTACAAGGGCATCCCCCTGTCGGTCATCACGGCCATGGGCATCCACGAGCTCTACGGGCGCGAGGTGCGCTACTGCTCCAACCGCAAGGAGGCGAAGGACCACGGCGCCGACGCGGGCAACCTGCTCGGAGCCGACCTGCGCGACGGCGACCGCGTGATCATCGTAGAGGACGTGACCACCTCGGGCAAGTCCATCGACGAGACGTACCCCATCTTGAAGGCCGCCGCCGACGTGGAGGTGAAGGGCCTCATCGTGTCGCTCAACCGCATGGAGGTGGGCAAGGGCGGCGTGGTCACCGCGCAGCAGGAGGTGCAGGAGAAGTACGGCTTCCCCGTGGCCTCCATCGTGAGCATGGCCGAGGTGTGCGAGCTTCTGCACAACCGCGAGGTCGGCGGGCGCGTGGTGATCGACGACGCCGTGAAGGCCGCGCTCGACGCCTACTACGAGCAGTACGGCGCGAAGGCGTAAGGGCATCGGGCACGGGCTGCGCGGGGCGCGGGCGCGGGCGGCTGACGCGGGCGACGATGGTCGCGCCGGGCGCGAGGTCGGGCGGCACCAGGTGGCGCCGGGCACGAGGTCGGGCGCGGGCGCCGAGGGCTTCCCTAAACGTGCCCGTTGACGTACAATACGCTGGCGCGCCGTTTGGGCGCAACTTCGCCGGTGTGGCTCAACGGTAGAGCAACTGATTTGTAATCAGTGGGTTGCGGGTTCGATTCCTGTCACCGGCTCCAGGAAGCGAAGCGGGTCGCCCGAGGCGGCCCGCTTTTTTGCGCGAGGGCCTTCCCTGAGGCGTCCTCTTGCTTTAAGGCGAGCTCGTGATTCGCGCGCACAGAGGACGGGAAGCGCGCTAGAATACGAGCAGGTGGTCACCGACGCAACCGGCTGGCTACCTCACATTGCCCTATTCGATGTTCAGGAGTATGTGTATGTAAGGTCAAGCGGTAGATGGAGCAGAATAGCCCGTTGATTGTCCGGGAGACAGTTCCGCTTCAGGATTTCTCTCCCGCTTCTGATATCGACTGGTCAAGGCCTATTCCCGGGATCGACCAGTAGCTTTATGCCAAATATGGTCTCTCCGATGATGAGGTTGAATTCATCGAAATGCACGTTAAGGAGATGTCGTAATGAAGCCTGAGAATAAACAAGACGATTCATTGTCGGGACGAAATGCTCTGGAGCATATTGAGCTCGACGGGCTGTATTCACACGTTCGCGGCATTCTTGAAGAGGCGCGCGCCCGAACCTACCATGCCGTCAATTTCGAAATGGTAAAGGCTTACTGGGAAGTTGGCAAAAGCATAGTTGAGGCTCAGGGCGGAGAAGAGCGCTCCGAATACGGAAAACGCATTCTCGAAGATCTGTCTGCTCGTCTTACCGCAGACTACGGAAAGGGTTTCGACGTTTCGAATTTGCGTTACATGAGGCTTTTCTATCAGGCATTTCCAATTCGTGACGCACTGCGTCACGAATTAAGCTGGACTCACTATCGCATGCTTGCGAAAGTGAAAGATGCTGAGAAACGCCTTTGGTACATGAGCGAATGCGCCGAGTGCAATTGGTCAACACGCCAGCTTGAGCGTCAGATCAACAGCTTCTACTACGAACGACTTTTGGCAACGCGAGAGGAAAGACGTCCGGAAGTTATAGCGGAGGTCTTCGAGAATGAACCCCCGAAGCGCCCTGAAGACATCATCCGCGATCCTTATGTATTGGAGTTCCTCGGCATAAGCCAAGATGCGAAGTTCCGCGAAAGCGAACTTGAGCAGGCGCTCATCAGCAATTTGCAGGAATTCCTGTTGGAATTGGGACGCGGGTTCGCATTTGTTTCCCGCCAAAAGCACATCGACCTCGATGGCGACCATTTCTACATCGATCTTGTGTTCTACAACTATCTGTTGAACTGCTTCGTTCTGATTGATCTCAAGGCTGGCAAACTCACTCATCAAGACATAGGGCAGATGGATACCTATGTCCGTCTGTACAACGAATTTCTGCGGGGGCCGAATGACAATCCTACGATAGGCATCATTCTTTGCTCGGAGAAAAACGAAACGGTTGCGCGGTATTCTCTGCTAGCAGACGACAAGAACGTTTTTGCCTCCAAATACGAAACGACAATTCCGAAGCCTGAAGAGCTAGAGGCGTACATTCAGGAAGAGCGTCGCAGGTTCGAAGAAAGGCAGCAGGACGAATGACCTCAGATTTACACGCCGAAGCGCGTGGTGAAGCAGATGGTGGATCTGTTCGAGCAGGAGAACCCAGGCTACTTCGATGACCCTACGCATACCTTCGCCGCCCTGGCCAAGGAAAGCAAGCTCGCGGAGTTCGTCGAGAAGGCTTTTGGCGGGAAGCTGTGACTTTTTAAAATATGGGCTTCAGGACAATGGTATAGCATGCAGCTGAAGTAAACAGAGGGAGGAGTGAAATGGGGGACGAGCCTCCAACCTTCCATGCCGTAATATGTTCCGAATTTGCTCTGAAAGAGTTTCGAATCGACATGTTATGCCGATTCTAGCGTCTGCCGTGCCCTCTCGATCGGTGTAGTCGCACCCCTCTCAAGCGGCGTAGATGACGGAATTTGCGTCGGTTTGCCGAGCGTATGCAACAGAGGGAAAGTTAAGGGAAGTTTAAGCCTGCGATTCGCTACAATGACACCGATATTAATTCGAGGTCGAGAGCGATTCTATGGCAAAGCACGCAGCAGACAAACGCACGGCTCCTGAGCAGAGCGCCCCTTCGGTCGAGCAGCCTCTCGCAGGCGGCATGGCACCGGCGTTCTCCCTGGAGGAGAACGACGAGAAGCGCAAGCGCAAGGGGCTCAAGGTATTCGGCATCACCATGGGCGTGCTCGTGGCGCTGCTCGTGGCGGCCTACGCCGCAGGCGTCGTCGTGTTCTCGGGGCGGTTCTTCCCGAACACGTACGTGGCTGACGTGGACATCTCGCTCAAGACGCCCGAAGAGGTGCACGCCGTGCTCGACGACCTGGTCGGCGACTACAGCTTCCGCGTGGTGGGCCAGGGCCTCGACATGACGTTCACCTCGCAGGAAGCCGGCATGACGCTCGACTCCGCGGAGATCGCCGAGAGCATGATGGCCGACGTGAACGCGTGGGCGTGGCCCGTCGAGGTGTTCTCCGCGCATGACGAGACGGAGTCGCTCGTCGCCTCGTACGGCTCTACCGCGCTCGCCGACGCCGTGAACGCCGAGGTCGCGAAGGTGAACGAGGGCGCCGTGCTCCCCGCGGACGCCACCATCGCCTTCGACGCCGAGAAGGGCGCCTTCGCCGTCGTGCCCGAGGTGGCGGGGACGGCCCTCGACGCCGAGAAGGTGATCGAGGCCATCACCGAAGGCGCCATGCAGTTCGAGCCGAAGATCACGCTCACGCCCGAGGTGCTGCTCCAGCCCACGGTGCTCAAGGACGACCCGCGCCTGGCTGCGGCGGTCGAGGAGGCCAACGGCATGGTCAAGGCCGACCTCGACCTGTACATGGACGGCAACCTCGTGGCCGAGGTGACCCCGGCGCTCATCTCGTCATGGGTGACGGTGAGCCCTGAGATCACGGTCGTGTTCAACGACGAGGCCTTCACGGCGTGGATCGACCAGATGAACGCCCAGTGCGACACGGTGGGCAGCGAGCGCTCCTACACGCGCGCTGACGGCAAGGCCATCACCGTATCGGGCGGAAGCTACGGATGGGAGATCGACAGCGAGGCGCTGCGCACGCTCGTGACCGACGCGGTCCATGCGGGCACGGTGGGCGACATCGACATTCCCGTGCTGCAGAGCGGCAACGGCTTCTCCGAGCTCGGCAGCAGGGACTGGGGTGCACGTTACTGCGACATCGACCTCTCCGAGCAGTACGCGCGCTTCTACGACGACTCGGGTGCCTGCGTGTGGGAGACGGCTGTGGTCACGGGCAAGCCTGACGGCAGCCACGACACGCCTCCTGGCGTATGGTACATCACGTGGGGCATGGAGAGTCCTTCGCTGCTCATCGGCACGAAGGACCCCAAGACGGGCAAGCCGGAGTATGAGACGAAGGTCTCGTACTGGATGCCGTTCGTGGGCAACTCCATCGGGCTGCATGACGCCACGTGGCAGTCGGCGTTCGGCGGCTCGCGCTACGCGCAGGGCTACGGCAGCCACGGCTGCGTGAACATCTCGCTCGACGCGGCCGGCGCGCTCTACGACATCATCGAGAAGGGTGACGTGGTAGTGGTTCACTGGTGAGGTCGGCGTACTCGTAGGGCACCACGCTTCCCAGGTCATCGGGGGCAAGCTCCACTTGGCAGCCGATCCGGCCCCCTGAGAACATGATGCGCTCGAACAGCTGCGCCGTCTCGTCGACGAAGGTGGGGAAGAGCTTCTTCATGCCGATGGGCGAGCACCCGCCGTGGACGTAGCCGGTGAGCGGCAGAAGCTCGCGCGACTTGATCATGTGGATGGCCTTCTCGCCGGCGGCGCTCGCGGCCTTCTTGAGGTCGAGTTCGGCGGCCACGGGGATCATGAACACGTAGAAGCCGCCCGACTTCCCCTGCGTGACGAGCGTCTTGAACACGCGGTCGGGGTCGAGCCCGAGCATCGCGGCCACCTCCACGCCGGAGGGCGCGCCTTCGCAGTCGAACATGCGGAAGTCGTACGCCACGTTCGCCGCGTCGAGGACGCGCATGGCGTTGGTCTTGTGGTCGTGTGCTTGCTTTGCCATGGGTGCCTCCTCGTCACGCGCGGCGTCTTCGCAGCCCGTCCGCCAGTCGGCCTGCCCGCCCTCGCGGCCCGCCCGCCAGCCGGCCTCTCGCGCGGCCTCTCGCCGCGCCGTGCTGATTGTAGCTGACGCGGCTTGGGCGCGCACGTCGCCCGTGGGTTCTTTACGGAGGGCCGCCTGATGCCGCCCGCGTGCGGCGCGAGGGGGGTATACTAGCGGCCATGGACACCAACGACGAGATCAGAGGCGCCGCGGCAGCTGAGCCCGCGCGCTACGACAACGCACCCATCGGCATATTCGACTCCGGCTACGGCGGGCTGACCGTGGTGCGCGAGCTCTGCCGCCGCCTCCCGCAGGAGAACGTCATCTTCGTGGGCGACTCGGCGCGCTGCCCCTACGGCCCGCGCGATCTGCGCGAGGTGGACGGCTTCGTGCAGCAGATCTGCTCGTATCTGGTGGGGCGCGGCGTGAAGCTCATCGTGATCGCGTGCAACACGGCCACGGCGGCGGGCCTCGCGCACGCCCAGCGCACGTTCGACGTGCCCATCGTGGGCGTGGTGGAGCCCGGCGCGCGCGCGGCGGCGCGCATCACGCGCAACCGCAAGGTGGGCGTGATCGCCACGAAGGGCACGGTCGCCTCGAACGCGTACTCGGAGGCCATCCGGCACCTCGACGCGGGCATCACCGTGTTCTCGACGGCCACGCCGCGGTTCGTGGAGATCGCCGAGCTGGGCATCAAGATGGCCGAGGGCCCGGTGGAGAGCTACATGTCCGAGGCGTCGAAGGTCTACATCCGCCCCGAGTTCGAGAAGATCGCGCGCGAGTACCTGGAGCCGCTGCGGCGCTGCGGCGTCGACACGCTGGTCTTGGGGTGCACGCACTACCCGCTGCTCAAGGCGCTCATCGGCGGCGTCATCGGGCGCGAGGTCACGCTGGTGTCCTCGGCCGAGGAGACGGCGCGCGACGTGCAGCAGCTGCTCAAGCGCCGCGGCGCGCTCGCCCGTCCGGGCAACCAGGCGCAGCGCCTGTTCCTCACCTCGGGGAGCGACGTCGAGGAGTTCGCCCGCTTCGGCGCGCGCGTCCTGTCGAGCCCCGTCGAGCACGTGGGCCACGTTGAGTTCTAAGGGCCGCGCCGTCGGCGCGGGAAGCGGAAGGAGGAGCCATCCATGAAGACGGTCGTCATAGCCACGAACAACGCCCACAAGGTCGCCGAGATCACCACGGCGCTCGACTTCGAGGGCTGGGAGTTCAGGACCCTGCGCGAGATGGGCGTCGAGTCCGACCCTGTCGAGGACGCGGACACGTTCGAGGGCAACGCGCGCATCAAGGCGCGCGCGGCGCGTGAGGCATGCGGCGGCGCGGTGGCGGCGCTCGCGGATGACTCGGGACTTGAGGTTGACGCGCTCGGCGGCGCGCCGGGGGTGTACTCCTCGCGCTATGCGGGCGAGGACGGAAACGACGCGGCCAACAACGCGAAGCTTCTGCGCGAGCTCGACGGCGTGGCGGACGAGGAGCGCACGGCGCGCTTCGCGTGCACGCTCGTGTTCGTCGACGACGACGGCACCGAGCGCGTGGCGCGCGGCACCATCGAGGGCCGGATCGGGTACGAGGAGCGCGGCAGCGAAGGCTTCGGCTACGACCCGCTGTTCTTCCCCGATGAGTTCGCGGGCGCCCTCACGCTGGCCGAGGTGAGCCAGGAGCAGAAGAACGCCATCTCGCACCGCGGCAACGCGCTGCGTGAGCTGAAGTCCCAGCTGGCGTAGGGCACTCGGTACTTGAGGGCAGGATGATTGGGGCATAGGGCAAGTGAGCGATGTCGAGATGGGCAGGATGAATTGTAGTTCTACGGCGTTTCGGAAAAGTGTGTTGGAAGGCGTTTTCGCTGATCAACGCGCGGCGTAAGTTCTGCTATAATCACCTTCGCTGCCAAGCAATCGGGATGTGGCGCAGTCTGGTAGCGCGCCTGCTTTGGGAGCAAAGAAAGACTATAGCAAGTTGCATTTTCCCAGGTAAACACCGTATTTCTCTCTTCATACCTCTTTGATATCCCTTCTGCTCTATGCGATTGTGCTTCTCGGGCGGGATAGAAATGGGCAGATTGATCAACGTGTCCAACGTTGTGGCAAACGGCAGCAGGGACATCGTGTATCTAGGGGATGCGTATTCTGAGTTTAGACACCAGATGGAAGCAAAAGGCTATGCCAAGGCTACGATTCGAGCCTACGATAGCCATGTCCCTGAGTTCATTTGCTATCTTGATGACAGGAACAACGGACACATTCCGTATGGGCTGTCAAGGTTTCCCGCGTTTGACGTAAGGAAAGACCACCTGATTGAGTGGGAGGGTGTCTTGCGTCTTGAGCGCAACAATCGAGATACGTCAATAAAGACCAAGATTAAGTCAATCAGGACGTTTTTGTATTGGTGCATGGACGAAGACAGGGGATACTGCAAGTATTTCAGAATCCCATTGCCGAAAGCAGAGGAACGAATCAAGGAACCTTACTCGGAAAAGGAGATTGCGGCGATTCTGGCACAGCCAAGAACGCATGACTTATCGGAGTGGAGGAACTGGGCTGTGATCAATGTGATACTGAGAACAGGGCTGCGTCGTTCTTCTGTTTGCGAAATGAAATGGGTTGATGTCGATTTCGAGCGAAAGCGACTTCTGATACGCCATTCGAAGAATAAGCAGCAGTATTATGTTCCGCTTCCCCAAAGCGCGATAGAGGTGTTGCTGATTTGGCGCGAGATTTCTCCTGTTACGGAGGGTAATTTCATATTCTTCTCAACTTATTCCGAGGGAAGGCTTAGCCCTAACTCCCTCACACAGGCTATTCGCGCATACAACTTGAAAAGGGGAGTGAAGAAGACATCAGTTCACCTTATGCGCCATACTTATGCAACTATCTATCTCAGAAAAGGTGGGCGCGCCGAAAAGCTTCAGAGAATACTGGGGCATAAGACACGCGAGATGACGGATCGCTATGTTCATCTTGTGGCGGAAGACCTGACAGAGGGAATTGATGATTACACGATCTGATGCCTCTTCGGAGGCTATGAGGGGCTTGTTTGCTCAGAGTATGATTGAATGATTGATTCTATGGCGATGATTCAGCGGAAAGGGCATAGAGTGCAGAGTCTGCGGATGATGTGAAACGCCAAACGAGATAGGAGAAAGCATGAATGAAGCAGTTTGCGAAAAGTGCGGCAGTTCAGATTTTTGTCGCTGCCGATGATCACACCATATTCGCGGCTTTTTCGCCAGTGTTCGAAAGCTTCGTTGAGGGTCAGGTTAGCCCCGTCCAGCACAATGCCCGTCAAGATGTCGAGGTGAACGCTCTCTTCCTTGGCTCTCAGCTCGTCCAGGGTTCTTCCATAGACGAATATTTCTGTCAAGCTAGGTTATATGGGCAGATTTTATGCGCCCTTGAGAACGGCCTTGCTCTCGGCGCTCATGAAATTCTGTTAAACTGCATCTTGCGACACAACCCAATATTTTCATCCCCGTCAGAGGAATCACCTTGGCAAAAGGTGTTTCTCCTCTTTGCTCATATCCTTTGACGGGAAACGGGCTTGTGTCGCAACAATGAGGGAGGCGCTTTCTTGCAGAGCGTGTCCTTCCTCGGTGTTGGACACGCTTTTTTATTGCCAAGGAGGAAGCATGAGGAAGCCATTAGCTATCATTGCGTCGGCTGCTCTGGCGCTATGCTTAACGGGCTGTTCGTGCGAGCACGAATCGACAACCGAACTCACCTGCACTGAGAATAAGGAGTGCAAAGAGTGTGGTGAAGTCCTCGAAGAAACGACGGGGCATACTCTGGGTACACCATTCGTGTCCGTCAATCTTGAAGATGCCACCATCACAGAGCAATCCCTATGCTCAGTATGCGAAGAGTACGTGGTCATCAATTCGGATGAAGCCGCATCTTACGTAAGCGACGGCAAGTTCATTTTCGGGCATTCCGCGTTTGCGAACGGCTTCGACAATGCCTCCAATGGCATCAATGGATACATATTCCGTTCTGAGGAGGACTACAGCACTTCGATGGGTTTTTACGATGATGACAACTACATCTACTACAAAATCGTAGACGAAGACAGAAACGATGCGACAATTGGCATGTACTCTTTCGCAAATAGAGATGGAGAGACTTTGCTTGCGCGTGGTGGCGATGACATCAAAACCATCAACATCCTCATCGATGGAAACGAATACGTTTCTCCCGTTGTCTGGGCTGCGGTTATGGCAATCGATCCGGCTCTTAATTACAGCGACTCAATGGATGTCGCCCAGAACATCGTCGATAACGTAGGGAATATGGACGGCGTTACCTTCAATTCAATCAACTATGTTTTGTACGAAGAGGGCGCTTATCACTATCTTACAGTGTCTGCGATCTAATATTCACTAGGACAATGCTTTCTGAGCAGTGTGGAGCAGGTTCATTCCTGCTCCTACTCATATTCATGCTCTGTCCTTATATCCAAGGTGGGTTAATAGAGCCTTTCGTTATATGGGCTGCTAGGCGTTCTTTTATACGGGCTTGCATTGAGCTAAGGCTTCTCATTGTTGAGAGAATGTGCTCTCAATCTTACCTTTTCTGCTTGGCGAGTATTTGTGCGATAGGTCTTTCAATCCGAGATACGACCTCTTGTGGCGTGAGGCCGAGGGCGCGTGAGTAGAAGAACAGCTCGCTCACATGAAGGCTACGCTCGCCCATCTCAACTTTGGAGACGTAGCTTTGGTGCTTGTCGAGGCGCTTGGCCAGCTCCACTTGGGTCAAGCCAGCTTCGATTCGCATCTTTTGCAAACTCATTCCGATAGCTTTGTTGGCGTCCACGTCCATGAACGCACAGTATTCTATGTAGCAGAATATCCCAATTTAGGATATTATTTGTAGTGCAATTGTGCAGCAGGCGAAACGAGCAGAGAGGTCTGGCGTTTGCTTTGCGGGAAGCACTTCTCATCACGGGAGACACGTCTTTTTGCCAAGGAGGAAAGATGAGAAAAAGATTTACTACCGCTGTGTTAGGCGCATTGCTTGTCTTTTCGCTGTCTGGATGCACGCCAGCAGGGGTGGCAGAAGCCCAAAATGCTATCAACGCCATCGGAAAAGTGTCTCTTGAGTCAGAGCAAGCAATCGAAGACGCGAATGAAAAATACAACGCCCTAAGCGACGAAGACAAAGCAAAAGTAAACAACTACGCAACCCTTGAAAGCGCAAACAAGGAGCTTTTCGAAATTCTGTACGCTGAGATAAAAAGCGAACTTGAAGAGACGGAGAGCCTGGAATCAAACTACTTCGCCCAGTATTACGATACAAGCGGAATAAAGGCTGCGAAAGAAGCGGCGGAGAGCGCTTTGGAAGCCTCCGATGAGACGAAGTATGGCGAATCTCTCGATGCCTTGCAAAGAGAGAACGACTCGCTTTCTAGCTACATCGAAGAAGAGCAGTCCAACTCTTACAGTGCCGCCACAAACTCAGGCGAATACCCATTTGCGGTCGACGCAGACGAGTTTCCTCAGAACGGAGCGCTCAAGCCGACTGTTAAGCGAAGCGCAAACTACCCGTTCCAAGTAAACCTTTTCGAACCGAAGACGACTGACGGGCTGCCGGGCATCGGCTTCTGCATGTCCGACGATAATGGTGGCTATTCCTACAATTACGAGATAGCGCAGGAAGAAATCAAAGAAATAAACGTCGAAGATGAGAATGGCGATGTAAAGGGGGCTTTTGTGAATACAAGGGTTGTCTTGCACGATCTCATAGGAGAAAGCGACGATACCGAGGCGTCCATCCGCGAATCTTGCTATCTGCTGAAAAGCAGAGCTGGTGCGGTTTATATGGTCTTGCCTGATTTGGAAGGCGGGGATTACTACGTGCTCTACAGACGTTCGTAAAGCTGCTGGTTTTCCTCTTCGCGCCATGCGATTTCCTGGACAGCAGCAAAAAAGCCCTCATTACCATTGCTGATGGTTTTTGCAAACTCAAGGAAATTGGCTTTTGGCTCATAGAATACTATTGCCGTTTGCGGCATTGGGGTTCAGATGGAGATAACCAGCATTGACGGGGTGCTGAGGTAGAGATGACACCCATTGAAGACGCTGAGTTTCATGCTTTTGCTGGGGGAACAGGTTTGCTTGCTAACAGAACAGACAAGGAAATAAGCGGTGAAGACGCACCTTGCGTTGACGAGGGCGATACCTGCGAAGTGCCAGACGAAGAAAAGGCGAAGGGGCAAGGCGAAGGCAGGGTGTCTCGATTCCGCCGAAGACTTGCCGCTAACAAGAAGGCTATTGCCGTAGTCGCGTCGGTCGCTCTCTGCTTTGCGGCAGTTGTCTATGCGGGTATAACAGAGATAAGCGATCTGCGGGAAGAGAACGCAGCTCTCCAATCGGCCCTTACCGAGCTGAGGGAGGAGAGCGCAGAAGAGAACGCGCGGCTCCAATCTGACTACAATGGCCTGAAAAGGAAGTACGAGGCATCGCAAAAAGAAGTCGCCAGCCTGAAAGCAGAGCTGGAAAACCTCAAAGACCAGCAGGCGACTATAGATGACATGAAGGCGAAGCTAGAAGAGCTGCACGCTCAATACGACGAGCTTCAAGCAGAGAGGGACGATCTGCTAAGTCAAGTCAATGCCAAGAAGCTTGCGGAAGAGCAGGCTGCGCGTGAGGCTGAGCAGAAAGCCCTTGAGCAGAGCAGCAGCAACGCGGGTCGCACGGTCTATTGGGTTTCAGGTGGGGAGGTCTATCACGCTACGCCGAACTGTCCGACTTTGAAGCGATCCTCCAACATCCAAAGCGGTTCGGTGTCGGCAAGCGGAAAGAGCAGAGAGTGCAGAGTCTGCGGATGACGCGAAACGCCAAACGAGATAGGAGAAAACATGAATGAAGCAGTATGCGAAAAGTGCGGCAGTTCAGATTTTGTCGCTGCTGATGGTTGCAGGATATGCGTGTACTGCCGCACAAAGTATCAGATAGAAAAGGTGGCCAAGCCGCCGGAGACAACCATTTCAATTGGCGATGATGTGCAAGAACTCTTGGCTAAATGCAAGGCAGATCCCATAAACGCAAGGAGGTACGCAAATTTGATTCTGGACATTGATCCCAGCAATGCTGAGGCAAAAGCGATTGTAAGACGATAACGATAAGGAGAGACAGATGAAGCTCGCCGATATAGCTGGCAGAAATAACTGGAATCCTGATGACCTGCGGAATTTCGCAGCAAAGAATGGCTACGATGTGAAGATGAAAATACTCGGAGCTGAGGTCAACGATAGGGATGCGGATGCCATCATTGCGCGGTATTCCCAGCATTTAGCGCAGGAGCAGGCGAAGGCGGCGCAGGAGCAGGCGAAGGCAGAAGCCGAAGCTCAAAAGAAGCAAGCCGCTCTTGCATCCATGCTTATAACGTCCGGGTTTAATTTCGATGGCTACACGATTAAAAAATACTCCGGCTATATTTCAGGGGACGATGCCGTAGAAGTTGAGCGAGAGCAACAAGGGCTTTTTAGTGGCAGACGCAACACGGCAGGTGAGGGGTTGATGGCGGCGCTTGTTGAGATCAGAAGGAATGCGCTGCATGAGCTGAAGGAGGCGGCATACGCACTTGGGTGCAATGCCGTGATTGGCGTCGACTTCGACTACATTACCCTTGATCCGCAAACTGCGACGCATACAGGCGGCACATTGTATCTCCCGTACATATTCGGCGTTACCGCAAATGGCAATGCGGTCGTTATCGAAAAGAACTCACAGTAAGGCACGAACATGGGGTTTATCTTAGCCGCAGCTAATGCTGTGGGCGGCACTTTTGGGGATCAGTGGAGGGAGTATTACTCTGTTCCATCAGGAGTAAGTCAAACTGTTGGTGTTTGCTTGGCTGTCCCCTATGGCCAGAATTCGAACAGAAATGCCAACGTCAAAGGAAGCCAAGCGGTCATTAGCGATGGCTCTTTGATAATGGTGCCGGAAGGTTTCTCTCTTGTCACGCTAGAGAACGGACAAGTCACCGGCTATATAGCTCAACCAGGAGCTTATCGATGGATCTCTGACAACATCAATTCTCAGTCGATATTTGCCGGCGATGATTTCATGGACTCGCTGGTTCGGCAATCATGGGAGCGCTTCAAATTCGCTGGCGCGCCATTCGCCTCCCAGGTAGCACTTTTCGTGAATCAGAAAGAGATACCCAATAATCGTTTTGGAACCCAGAACACGATTTACTGGGACGATCCTTTCTTCAATACTCAGGTAGGTGCGATAGCGCGTGGAACGTATACCATTAGAATTGAAGATCCGATTCTTTTCGTAAAAAACTATCTGCCCGTTGACGCGTACATAGCCACTGGGGAGCCATTCGACTTTGGAGACTTCTTCAACCCTGTTAACGAGCAGCTTTTTAATGAAGTAGCAGGTTCGCTTTCCGCCTCGTTTAGCCAGTATGCGAATTCCCCTGATCATTCAGGTAGAATCATGGATATACAGGGCGATGCGCTAGGCTTCGCTTCGTCTTTGTCGCACGTAGTCGAGAAAAACTACTCTTGGCTTGCTGACAGAGGCTTACGCATTGTCAAAGCCGCTATATCGTCGCTTGATTATGATGCGTCTTCTAAAGAGCTTATGGCGAAAATCCGCCAAGCAGATGCTCTTATGGGAGCTAGGGGTAATTCCAACCTGCAAGCATCTTTTGCTGAGGGATTGGCTAACGCTGGAAATAATCCTGATGGCGGTGGTTTGGGAATGGCTTTTATGGGAATGGCCATGCAGACAGGCGGATACGCTGTAGGCAACATGCAGCAGCCCATGAA
The DNA here is from genome assembly GCF_011038995.1 of Adlercreutzia sp. ZJ242. Lineage (NCBI taxonomy): Bacteria > Bacillati > Actinomycetota > Coriobacteriia > Eggerthellales > Eggerthellaceae > Adlercreutzia > Adlercreutzia sp. ZJ242. Next base: position 51,868 of record NZ_JAAKEE010000003.1, on the reverse strand, counting down.
TCAACAACAGTCACCATATGCGCAGCAGCAGAATATGCAGACACAGAATCAGCCTGCAAGCGACCCGTATGGGCATCTCAATAAACTGAAGAGATTATTAGATGATGGGGTAATCACCCAAGAAGAATTCGATGCCGTGAAAAAGAAAACGCTTGGTATTTAAGGAGGGCGCACGACGCGCATGAGGGGCGACATCAAAGAGTCGTTTTGGCGGTACGGCTGTCACAACTCGGCTTGCATGGGTTTTGTGAAGCGCGGAACCCCCGTCGAAATCGCATTTGGCATGAACGATGACTGTGAGTATTCGTTCGTGGTTGCGCTCAGCAATAGGCTATCAAGCAAGTAGTGCCGTAGAGTCGGCAGAGGGGTGCTGTAGTATGTCCGGCAGCGCCCCTCTTTGCGTATCGAATCGCCAAAAACCACACTCCTAAGATACGATTAGAGCCGAATGAGCATAAGCGCCCGTATTTTGACTGTTTGTCGAAGCAAGCTCCGTTTGCGTCGATTTAACCATAGGCTATAGGCGCTAGGTGCTTGCGCGTATGGTTGCCGCCGCCGTCTTTAGAAAGCTGCCTTTCGTCCCCTCTCCGTCTCGGTAGCCAGAAACCCTAAAACCTGGTCATGCTGGGCACGGTGGGTGCACGGTGCACGGTGAAAAACAAGCCGTAGCGTGTGGGTGAAGGGGGTATCTAGCCTCTTTAGGACTCGTGTGGTTTCCGTGGCTTCCATTTCTGCACCGTGCTCTTGGATATGCCGAGTGCTTCAACAGCACTTCTTACAGTCGATTCGGGGTGCTCTGCGAAGTACGCCAAAACTTCTGCCTCTTTCGTTCCGCTTCCTTTGGGCCTTCCCTTTATCAGCCCGTTTTCACGCATCTCTTTCAGAGCTGACTCACGGTTTTTCTTGCACGGATTCTCTACGGTTTCGCCTTCTACGCTCCACCAATCAGCTTGCAAGTGGGTCTGCCTATCCCGATGATTCCGCTTCCTCTCGGGCATCGGTATTCCTGTAAGTTTCTCCAAGTCCTTTCTGGGAAAGGTGATGTAGCGTTCGTCGTAACAATCAAGAGCCGACTCCACGTCGGCCTCGAAAAAGGGCTGGTCTGGATTGAGCTCGTTGAGCATCTTGACGAAATGGTGAGCGTCCTCTCTCAGCTCGCTTTCGTCGATCCCGCATTTGATGGCGAAGATGGCAAGTGCCATGACGCAGTAGTACCTGTGTCCGCATACTGCTCCTTCAAACATCTTAGCCTTCCACCAGTCGTATAGCGCACGGTTCGTTTTCCACGTTCCTGGCTTCTCGCCTCTGACAATACGACGCTCGTACCATTCGGGATATAGCTCTCTTGCCTCCTCTAAACTCATCCTGCTCTCACGATATAGTGCCGACTCATCTATCCTGTATTTGGGTTCAACAAAGCCATTAAGATATTCAAGCGTCGTGGGATGGGAGCTGATCTTAAAAGCTCTCGCTCTGACGCCTTTTACTTTTGTTTTTCCTCCTGCGATGCGATAAGCTTGATTGATGCCTTGGTGTTGTACTGCCCTGTCCGTTGAAGTGTTCCTATTCCATATTATGTCGGTCAAGGCGAATTTCAGTCTCTTGAGCTGAGATTTGATATTCGGATACAGAGCCACAGGACGTTCAAAGATATAGTAAAGATGCAGTCCGTGGCCTGAGAGGACAATATAGTTCGGAACCGGGTAGAATTCTATGCTGATACCATCGAGTAGACTTCCCAACGTCTTTTTAGTCACACCGTCAAGGTCGAATATCATGGCGTACATTTTTGACTGATTGGCGGCGGTATTGTCCCTTCCCCAGTAGGTTAGCCCGCTCAAATACGCCCACTCATATTCCTGGAACTCTTTAATGAGGCTTTCGAACTCGTCTTCAAACATAATGCGCTTTATTGCGTATTTACCGATTTTTCCAATAATTATGGGGTTAGTCTTGTAGTTGCCGCTCGGTTCTCCGTTTTTCTGGATGAGTCCTTCTCCAAGTCTAAAAATATCGGTATACATTGACATGGGTTCTGCTTCTTCATATCCCCACGATTTAATAACATTGTGCATGTTCGAGCTTCTTCCTCTATAATTATATTGTTTATTGTAATTGATTACTTGCGCTCCGCTTTTTGAAAGCTCCGCTTTTTGCAAAGCTTCGCTTTCTATAGCCATCTTCGCTTCGCTCTACGGCTATAGGCACGTTATATTATCAATAGACTTTATTGGTACAATATTCTATTGCTTCCTGGTAAGAGCGTCTTTCAGGCGGCTTAGATTTTAGGTTTTTTAGGAAGCCGCTCTTTTTTGAAAATTAGTGTTGCAGCCTTTCCCAAAAAGCAAGCCTCTTCTTGCGTTATACTGATCTCATGAGAGGTAGGAAAAAAATAGATTCTGACAGAATGAAGAAGGCAGTAGCTCTCTACCAAGGAGGGTTTTCCGTGCAGCAGGTCGTAGAGATTTCTGGTATTAGCAGGTCTACGATATACCGAGAGCTTGACAAGCTAGGTATCAGTCTTCGCGATGATGACAGGAAGACTGAAAGATAAAATTCTGCCATATGTTAACAGGTGAACCCCATGTGGTTCTCTACGATGTTCTGATAAGCCCTGCGAGTTCAAAACGCCCTGGCTAAAGCAAGAAGACTTGGCGCATATGCATATGCATCAGGGCACGTAAAACGACCTCTAAGCCCCGCTTTTCTTCAAGGTGGGTTCCTAGTCGGATCAAGCCGACATCGGGGCTTAGAGGGTCGAGAACATGCGTTTTTTGCCAAGAAAGGGGGCAGGGGAGAGCTGCTTGTCATGCCGTCTGCACGCTTCTCGGTTCCCTACGAAACTATGATTTCATGGGGTGTGGCGGGTTCGATTGCTTTCAGTTTTGACTCAGGTAGTTTGAGGCTGCGAGTCTAGTCTCTCGAAACGCCCTTTCGGCGTATCTCGTTGTAGAGCGTTTGCTTGCAACACCCAACGGCGGTGCATATCTCGGAGACAGAATACTCCTTGCTCAGCCACATCTTGACGGCGGTGTCCATGTCCTTGCGTGGTCTTCCTAAAGTCTTCCCGCGCCTCTTGGCTGATTCCAGGCCGTCCCTGACCCTGCTCCTGCACATCTCGACCTCAAGCTCGCTGAACGCCGCCACTATGGTCAAGAAGAACCTCCCTTGCGGGGTGTTCGCGGCGAAGCCCTCCTTGAGGCTCGTCAGCCCGACTCCCATCTCGTCAAGTTGGCTGACGAGGGAGAGGACTTGCTGGGTGCTCCTGCCGAGCCTGTCCAGTGAGACGCACACCACCTCATCTCCCTCTGTCAGCTCAGAGAGCATCCTCTCAAGCTCGGGCTTGTGTTTGGCTGTTCCGCTGACTCTCTCAAGGTATATCCTCTCGCATCCAAATGCGGTGAGCTGGTCTTCCTGCCTGTCGAACCTCTGGCTGTCCTTCTCGGTGCTCACGCGCCCGTACCCGACCTTCATCGTCTTTTCTCCTCCCCTGGAACGCCTAAAGCAGTCCAATAGATTTTAGACTATTTTATTAGACTTTGTGACCTGGGGCAACGGCTCTTGGCGAGAAAGTCCATTAAACATTTGTTTTTTGGACTAATCGCAGAGGGAGCACTCCCCGTGCTGGTGTCAGCACAGATCATCGCAGGGGGAGAACGCTTTAGAACGCTTGTTCTCTAATTTGCTATATTTGTTGCTATATGGGGGGCTGCATTGATTACGGTATCCGTCGTATCTACGCATATATTTTCTATACGTATTAGTATATTTTCTATTTCCTTAATATAAAAACAAGCGTTCTATGTGTTCTATATGGCGAATGACCTGGTTAAACGTCAGCACGCTTGCGTTGTTGCGCACGTGCTGACGCGCTCTCAGGCGTGCTTCCTATGTCTGGGTAGGGACGAAAGTCCTGACCCCGTTGGAGCTTCTTGTTCTCAGTTCCTCTCGGTCGCATAGCTTCTTAGAGAAGGTCGATAGCGCTGGCGGCTCGTAGCCCCTCTTGGCGCCAGCAAGGCGGGTCAGGCGGGAGGGGTTGCCGTTGTGGGCGTCCCTTTTGCCAGCTTGATTGCAATTAAGTCAGGGCGTGTTCTCAAGGACGCATAACCTGACCCTGATAGGAAGTGGGCGCAGCGAAATCCAGGGAAGAAGCAAGGGAAGCAAGGGGCGCAATTCGCGAGGGCTGGTGCGCTCTTTTTGTCGATCTTGCAACCAAAAGCCCCGCATTCTCTCATTCGCTGCAATGGCTCTTTTTCCGAAGTGGAGCAACGGGTTGCTTTGCTTTTTCGCAAAACACGCTATTATATTCAACGTGCTCTAAATGGGCAGGATGATTGGGGCATAGGGCAAGTGAGCGATGTCGAGATGGGCAGGATGAATTGTAGTTCTACGGCGTTTCGGAAAAGCGTGTTGTAAGGCGTTTTCGCTGATCAACGCGCGGCGTAAGTTCTGCTATAATCACCTTCGCTGCCAAGCAATCGGGATGTGGCGCAGTCTGGTAGCGCGCCTGCTTTGGGAGCAGGATGCCGCAGGTTCGAATCCTGTCATCCCGACCAGCAAACTCGCAGGCCAGAAGCGCATTTCAGCTTCTGGCCTGCTTCTGTTTCCCGGAGTTGCCAGACTGCGGCACGCTGGCATACGAGTCATCTTCGCCCTGCTATGCGCTGGCCCGCAGGAACCGCGTGCGCTTCAAGAACTGCGGGCGATTTAGCCGCTCAGTGGAATTCTTCGCCGTCTCGTTTTGGCTTTTCGGGATCTTGGGTTATAATCCGTCCTCAGATTGCGGGCGTAGTTCAATGGTAGAACCGGAGCCTTCCAAGCTCCTGACGCGGGTTCGATTCCCGTCGCCCGCTCCATTCCCTCTTCTTCCCCAGCAACAGATGATCAGCTTGCATGGCTTCGCCTCTGCCGCGTGGAGGGAGTCGAGCCGTGAGGCCGTGGGCTGCGAGAAAAGCCGTTCGGCGAGCGGCCCTCAGGCGCCCTCCTGCAGGCGCGTGCGCAGGTACGCGATGATGTCGTCGGACTCGTAGAGCGCCTTGCCGTCGATCACCAGGCACGGCACCTGCTTCTTGCCGCCTATGCGCACGAGGTCGTCTTGGATGCCGGGCTCGAGGGTGTTGCGCAGGTCGAGCGTGATCTTGTTGTCCTCCATGAAGCGGAGGACCTTCACGCAGAAGGGGCAGGACTTCTTGTAGTACAGCTGGTGGTTCTCGAGATAAGCCATGACGGGCTCCGTTTCCCGGGCGCCGCGCGCCCGCTCAACTGCATTCCTATGCTCCTCCCTCAGCATTATCGGACATGCGGGCGCTCCTTTGCGCCGAAAGAACGAATTCCTTACTATCTTGTAAGCCGACGGTTGCTCTATAATACGTTGGCGGCGGCAACGCCGTCATCTGCGCCCATGGCTCAACGGATAGAGCAACGGACTTCTAATCCGTAGGTTGTAGGTTCGATTCCTACTGGGCGCACCAGAAACCACCAGGCCAGCCGACGATAGGCTGGCCTTTCGCTTTGCGGCGAAGGGGAGGGGCGCGCTTCCGCTCGCGTCACTCGTTCAGGAGGTAGAGCGTGCGCAGGTACATGCGCATGTCGGGGTCCTCCAGGTCGGTGGCGATGGCGTCGCGGATCTTGTCGAGGCGGTAGCTCACCGTGTTGCGGTGCATGTGCATGATGTCGCACACCTTCTTGATGGACCCCTCGCAGTACAGATACGTGCGCAGGATCTCGAAGTCGCTCGTGCCGCGCTCGCGGTCGGCCTCGCGCAGCATCGACAGCGGGTTGGGTGAGGAGAGGAGCTTGGCGACGAACTTCTCGCTGCGGCTGAACGGGTCGGTGACGAAGTAGGGGAAGTAGCGGCGGAAGCGGAACACCCCCTCGGCGGTGAGCCCCTGGTCGAACGTCGTGTAGCGGCGCGAGCGGCGGTGCCCGTACTTGAGCGCGATGCGCGCCTTCTCGAGCGCGAGCGCGCTCTGGTCGATGTGCTCGTAGCGGTCCGACACGCCCACCTCCAGGCGCATCTGCCCTGCCAGCTCGAACAGCCGCTCCTCCATGCCGGCGATGCGCCCGCGCCGCGGCTCGGGCGTGCACAGAAGCACCACCACGCGCGAGCCCTCGAACGCCACCTTGCAGTTGGGGTCGGTCTCGAGCACCTTCTTCGCGAAGTAGCTGGCCGAGCCGGCGCGCCACGTGTTGTCGATCAGGCACATCTCGAACAGGCCCGTCAGCGGCAGCCCGTGGAGGAGCGCGCGCTCCTCCAGGTAGGAGCCGTCGTAGGTGTTGCCGGTGAGGAGCTCCTTCAGGAAGTAGGTGTAGCGCTGCTCGAGCGGGTTCTCGAGCCGCCAGTGGTGCGTGAGGCACATCTCCACGCGCTTCGCCAGCAGGTTGAACAGGAACACCTGCGCGGTGCTGATCGGCTTCTCCGACACCATCACCAGGTGCGCGGCGTAGGCGTCGTTCAGGCGGAACACGCGCTCGATGGAGGGGTGCGAGGTGATCTCGTTGGGCTCGTTGTGGACGGTCGTCCAGTCCTGGTGCGCCCACGTGCGCACCAGCCCCTTCTCGCGCGCCTTGCTCAGGGCGTCGGAGCTGTAGAACTTGTTCTCGATGAAGTAGCGGCTCGTGTCGTCGATGGGGGCGATGTTGGGCGTGTGCGCGATGTAGGAGTACGTGGAGTCCGAGAGCCCCACGTAGCTCTTGAGCACCGGCTCGGACGCCTTCAGCAGGTCCTGGCAGATGCACTCGCTCTCGATCATGTCGCCCATCACGTCGTTCCACTGGATGATGCCCATGAGGTAGCGCTGGATGCGGTCGGCGATGACGGCGGGCTCGAGGGCGGACTCGACGCAGATGTCGTCAGCCCGCGCCCCGGCGGGGGAGGAGGATATGCTCTCGCCCGGCTTCGACACGATGACGCAGCACGCGTTCTCGGGCAGCGTGCCGCGGGACTCCACCACGTAGACGGGCCTCCCCTCGATCCCCGCCACGCCGATGCCCGGCGCGTCGTCGTCGCAGAAGGCCGACACCCACGAGAAGAGGTCCTTGGGGTGCCGGGGGTGCTTGGCCACGCGCATGTCGTTCTCGTCGAAGTACCCGGTGATCACGTCGAGGGGAAACTGCATCGCGCTCGCTCCTTCGTCACTCGTGGGCGCCGCCGCGCGCCCCTGCTGCGCGCCCCGTCGCAGCAGGCTGCGCCCCAGCTCCTTCGTCCAGAATCCATATGGCTACCATACACCAAAAATCATGTCATATATGGCTACGATTGACATATATTTTGGGTCGCAAGGTGCGTAGAATACAGGTATGCAATCAGCTGAGGTGCAAGTGAAGGCCGAGCGGTCGAAGGGCCGCAGGAAGGGAAGCACCGAGAAATCGCTGGATGACGGCCCGGCAACCTGCAGGTGCCGAGTTCATTTCCGTCCTCTTAACAAACAGCAACTTCCGTTGCTTTTCCGTGCGCTCCGTGAGACGTTTATAGCACCAAAGCGTGCGAACGGATGCGCGAAGCCTTGCGCTTTGGCGAAGGCAATCATTCAGACACACGAACAGGAGGATTCTCATGGCTGGTGTGAACGTTAGAAGCGAGATCATGCCCCTGAAGAAAGTTCTGCTGCACCGTCCGGGCAAGGAGCTCCTGAACCTTACCCCGAACACCCTCGAAGAGCTGCTCTTCGACGACATCCCCTTCTTGCAGGTCGCCCAGGCCGAGCATGACGCGTTCGCGCAGGCCCTGCGCGACGAGGGCGTCGAGGTCGTCTACCTCGAGGACCTGATGGCTGAGGTGCTCGACCTGTACCCTGAGCTGCGCGAGAAGTTTCTCAAGCAGTTCATCGAGGAGGCCGGCATCCGCACCTCTCGCTACCAGAAGATCATCTTCGACTACCTGAACGACAACTACCCTGCCAACAAGGACCTCGTCCTGAAGACCATGGAGGGCATCAACCTCACCGAGCTGCACACCGACAAGTCCAACTCGCTGGTTGACCTGGTGAGCGAGGCTTCCAAGATGGTCGTGGCCCCCATGCCGAACCTGTACTTCACGCGCGACCCGTTCGCCATGATCGGCAACGGCGTGTCCATCAACCGCATGTACTCGGTCACCCGCAACCGCGAGACCATCTACGGCGAGTACGTCTTCAAGTACCATCCTGACCTTCAGGGCGTGCCGCAGTACTACAGCCGCTACAACACGTTCCACATCGAGGGCGGCGACATCCTGAACATCAACGAGCACGTGCTCGCCATCGGCATCTCCCAGCGCACCGAGCCGGACGCCATCGACGGCATCGCGAAGAACATCTTCGAGTCCGACTCTCCCATCGACACCATCCTGGCGTTCAACATCCCGAACTCCCGCGCCTTCATGCACCTCGACACGGTGTTCACGCAGATCGACTACGACAAGTTCACCGTGCACCCCGGCATCCTCGGCCCGCTCACGGTGTTCGAGATCAAGTCCGACGGCCAGGGCGGCATCAAGGTGAAGGAGATGAACGGCACGCTCGAGAGCATCCTCGAGGAGTACGTCGGGCGTCCCGTCGAGCTCATCCCGTGCGGCGGCGGCGACCGCATCGCGGCTGAGCGCGAGCAGTGGAACGACGGCTCGAACACGCTGTGCGTGCGCCCCGGCACCGTGGTGGTCTACGACCGCAACGACGTCACCAACGCCCTGCTCGAGGAGAAGGGCATCCGCACCATCCAGGTGCCGTCTGCCGAACTTTCCCGCGGTCGTGGCGGCCCGCGCTGCATGTCCATGCCGCTGTGGCGTGAAGACGAGTAACCTTCCCCTGTGCCGGCTGCTGGTCTCCCCGCCAGCGGCCGGCACTCCCTCGCTTTTTCCATGTTCTACCGAAAGGAACCAACATGCCTGTTAATCTGAGTGGTCGTCATTTCCTGAAGCTGCTTGACTTCACCCCTGACGAGATCCGCTACCTCATCAAGCTCTCCAAGAACTTCAAGGACATGAAGCGCGCAGGCGTGCCGCATCGCTACCTTGAGGGCAAGAACATCGTGCTGCTGTTCGAGAAGACGTCCACGCGCACCCGCTGCTCCTTCGAGGTCGCCGGCTATGACCTCGGCATGGGCGTGACCTACCTCGACCCGGGCAGCTCGCAGATGGGCAAGAAGGAGTCCATCGAGGACACCGCCCGCGTGCTCGGCCGCATGTACGACGGCATCGAGTACCGCGGCTTCGACCAGTCCATCGTGGAGGAGCTGGCCGCCAACGCCGGCGTCCCGGTGTGGAACGGCCTCACCACGGACTTCCACCCCACGCAGATGATCGCCGACATGCTCACGGTGGAGGAGAACTTCCCGCAGGGCCTCAAGGGCCTGAAGCTCGTGTTCATGGGCGACGCCCAGAACAACGTGGGCAACTCCCTCATGGTGGTGTGCGCGAAGCTCGGCCTGCACTTCGTGGCCTGCGGCCCGGCTGAGCAGATGCCGAAGAGCGACCTCGTGGAGACCTGCCGCGAGATCGCCGCGGAGACGGGCGGCTCGATCACCCTCACCGAGGACGTGGAGGAAGCCTGCACCGGCGCGCACGTCATCTACACCGACATCTGGGTGTCCATGGGCGAGCCCGCCGAGCTGTGGGCCGAGCGCATCCGCCTGCTCGAGCCGTACCGCGTGACCGCTGAGGTCATGGGCATGGCCTCCGACGACGCCATCTTCATGCACTGCCTGCCGTCGTTCCATGACACCAAGACCACCATCGGCGCCGAGATCGCCGAGCAGTTCGGCGTCACCGAGATGGAAGTGGCTGACGAGGTGTTCGAGTCCAAGCAGTCGCGCGTGTTCGACGAGGCTGAGAACCGCATGCACACCATCAAGGCGGTCATGTACGCAACTCTGAAGTAGGTGAGTTCCGCCCGTCCTTGCGGAACGGGCGGAACTGCTCGACGCTGCGGCTTCCTGCGGCACCTGGCCTAGCCCCTTGTTTGGGGCGCGGCGTGGGCGAAGCCCACTTGGCCCCAAGGCGGGGCTATTCCAGGCACCGCAGGAACCCTCGCTGACGTTACGAACGACCTTTACGAACGACCCGCACGTCCCGCTTTACGAACGACCAGCTGGTTTAGCTTTTTAGTACCCCCTGACCTGTCGGGGAGGCTTTAGGGGGCCTCCCCTGGGTCCCTGTTCCCAAATTCGACCTGAGAGTGGTGATTTCAATGGCCTATCAGAAAGGCGACGGCAAGAGCGTAGTCATTGCGTTGGGTGGCAACGCTTTGGGCAACACGCCGGCCGAGCAGCTTGAGCTCGTGAAGAGCACGGCCATCCATATCGTCGACATGGTGGCCGAGGGCATCAACGTCGTGGTGTCCCACGGCAACGGTCCTCAGGTCGGCATGATCAACAACGCATTTGACTACGCAAGCACCCACGACGGCAAGACGCCGGCCATGCCCTTCCCCGAGTGCGGTGCCATGAGCCAGGGCTACATCGGCTTCCACCTGTCCCAGGCGATCCTCGGCGAGCTCAAGCGCCGCGGCATCATGCGCTCGACGGCGTCCGTGGTCACGCAGACGGTCGTCTACCCTGACGACCCGGCGTTCGAGAACCCCACGAAGCCCGTGGGCGCCTTCCTCAGCGAAGAGGAGGCGAAGGCGCGCGCGGCTGAGACGGGCTACACCTACAAGGAGGACGCCGGACGCGGCTGGCGCCAGGTGGTCGCCTCGCCGAAGCCCCAGCGCATCGTGGAGTTTGACGCCATCAGGGACCTCATGGACGACGGCTACATCGTCATCGCCGCAGGCGGCGGCGGCGTGCCGGTCATCGAGCGCGACGACAGCTACCACGGCGTGCCCGCGGTCATCGACAAGGACCGCTCGAGCGCCAAGCTGGCAGCCGACTTCAAAGCCGACATGCTCGTGATCCTCACGGCCGTCGAGAAGGTGGCCATCAACTTCAACAAGCCCGACCAGCGCGACATCGACGTCATGAACGTCGCCGAGGCGCGCAAGTACATCGACGAGGGGCAGTTCGCCCCCGGGTCGATGCTCCCGAAGGTCCAGGCATGCATCGAGTACCTGGAGGCGCATCCCGAGGGGCGCGCCCTCATCACCTCGCTCGAATGCGCCGCTGCGGGCCTCAAGGGGGAAACCGGTACCATCATCACGGCTTAAGGGAGCCGTGGTGCGACCCATACTCAACCTCTATTGAGAAAAGGAGGGGATATCATGACTTCCGAGACCAAGAAAGATCGCAAGAAGAGAAGCATATCCTCGTTTACCATCCTGTTGATCATGCTCGTCGCACTGGCCGTTATCACCATCATCATGGGCGCCGTCGGCGTCGAGGGCGTCGAGGGCGCAACGCTCTCAGGCGTGCTCACCGCGCCCGTGAAGGGCTTCACCGACGCCCTGCCCGTCTGCCTGTTCGTGCTCATCCTCGGTGGCTTCCTGGGCATCGTCACCGAGACCGGCGCGCTTGACGCCGGCATCGCAGCGCTCGTCAAGAAGCTGCACGGCAACGAGCTCGTGCTCATCCCCATTCTGATGCTCATCTTCTCTATCGGCGGCACCACCTACGGCATGTGCGAGGAGACGGTCCCGTTCTACCTCCTGCTCGCCGCCACCATGGTCGCCGCGGGCTTTGACAGCCTCGTCGGCGCGGCCGTGGTCCTGCTCGGCGCCGGCTGCGGCGTCCTCGGCTCCACGGTGAACCCGTTCGCCGTCGGCGCGGCCATCGACTCGCTGTCCGCCACCGGCCTCGTCATCAACCAGGGCATCATCATCGGCCTCGGCGCCGTGCTGTGGCTCGTGACGCTTGCCATCTCCATCGTGTTCGTGATGCGCTACGCCAAGAAGGTGAAGGCCGACAAGGGGTCAACGATCCTGTCCCTCCAGGAGCAGGAGACCATGCACGCCGAGTTCAGCCATGTTGAGGAAGAGGCTGCGGCAAGCAACGCCCCGGCCATGACCGGCCGCCAGAAGTGGACGCTCGTGGTGTTCGCCTTCACGTTCGTCATCATGATCGTCAGCTTCATCCCGTGGGAGGACCTCGGCGTCGATGTGTTCAACGCGGGCGCGACCTACGAGGAAGTCGAGACGGCGGTTGACGGCGAGGAGATCGCCGCAGTGTACGACGAGGCCACCGGCACCGCGCTGACGCTTGACGGCGACGTCTCCGGCACGGCTGTCGCCGAGGAGCAGGTCACCGAGGGCTGGTCGTCGTTCCTGACGGGCCTGCCGCTCGGCCAGTGGTACTTCGACGAGGCCTCCACCTGGTTCCTGCTGATGGCGCTCGTGATCGGCATCATCGGCGGCCTCTCCGAGAGGCGCTTCGTGAAGGCGTTCATCAACGGCGCTGCTGACATGATGTCGGTCGTCCTCATCATCGCGCTGGCCCGCTCCATCACCGTCCTCATGGGCGAGACGGGCCTGAGCATGTGGATCCTCGAGAACGCCGCCAACGCGCTCGCCGGCGTGTCGGCCATCATCTTCGCACCGCTGTCCTTCCTGCTCTACATCGTGCTGTCCTTCCTGATCCCGTCCTCCTCCGGCATGGCAACCGTGTCCATGCCCATCATGGGCCCCCTGGCCGGGGAACTCGGGTTCTCGGTTGAGACCATGATCATGGTCTTCAGCGCGGGCAACGGCCTCGTGAACCTGTTCACCCCCACCTCCGGCGCCATCATGGGCGGCCTGGCGCTCGCCAAGATCGAGTACGGCACCTGGCTCAAGTTCGGCGGCAAGCTGTTCGTGGTCCTGGGCGTGGCGTGCGCGATCATCCTCACCGTCGCCATGCTGGCCATCCCGATGACCATGTGAGCACCCCTCGGACACTAGGAACCGTAGCCTCATGTCCGAGCACTAGAAGATGCGCCTGGGAAACCGGGCGCATCTTCGCATGTAGGGAGGGGGACGAAGCGGCAGGGAGTTGTGAACGAATGGCGAATGCGGGGGCTGCGGCGGCAAAACGCCCGCATAGGCAGGTGAAAGATGGTAGAATCAGCCCACTTGCGGTTTCAGGCCGCCGCGCCGCCCGAGCGGGCGCGTTGCCCCAGCAGTAGCGCCATCCCGAAGGACCATCATCCCGGCGGCGCGCTGTCTCGCGGGGCACGCCACGTAAGCGGGCGCGTCGCGCGGCAGGGGACGGCGCGGCTGCCCTCGAACGAGTTTGGAGAAGACGACACTATGGATATTCGCGAATCACTGGAGCAGATCATCGACGCGGCCATCGCCGCGGCGCGCGAGGACGGCTCGCTCGAGCTCGACAGCGCGCCCGAGGCAGCGCTTGAGCGCCCGCGCGACGAGTCCAACGGCGACTGGGCCTCCACCGTCGCCATGCGCTCGGCCAAGCTCGCGCGCAAGAATCCGCGCGAGATCGCTCAGATCATCGTCGACCACGTGCCGGCCAACGACATGATCGCGCAGATCGAGATCGCCGGCCCCGGCTTCATCAACATCCGCCTGTCCAACAGCGTGCTGCAGAACGTGGTGCGCGAGGTGCGCGAGGTGCGCGGCGAGTACGGCTGCGGCACCATCCCCGAGGGGCAGCGCAAGATCAACCTCGAGTACATCTCGGCGAACCCCACCGGCCCCATGCACGTGGGCCACGGCCGCTGGGCGGCGCTCGGCGACGCCACGGCGCGCGTCATGCGCCACGCGGGCTACGACGTGTACGAGGAGTTCTACGTCAACGACCACGGCGTGCAGATGGACAACTTCGGCGAGAGCGTGGCCGTGCGCTACCAGCAGCTGCTCGGGCGCGACGCGGAGATGCCCGAGGCGTGCTACGCCGGCGCCTACGTGAAGGACATCGCGCAGGTCATCATCGACGAGGACGGCGACAAGTGGCTCGACGCCGACCCGCGTGAGCGCATGGTGAGCTTCCGCGAGCGCGCCTACCAGATGATGCTCGAAGACCAGAAGCGCATCTGCGAGGGCTTCGGCACCACGTTCGACCGCTGGTTCAGTGAGCGCTCGCTCTACGAGGAGGACGAGAGCGGCGAGACGCCCGTGTCCCGCTCGCTCAAGGCGATGGACGAGAAGGGCTACATCTACGAGAAGGACGGCGCCACCTGGTTCAAGTCCAGCGCGTTCGACGACGAGAAGGACCGCGTGCTCATCAAGGCCAACGGCGAGATGACCTACTTCATGAGCGACGTGGCCTACCACTACAACAAGATGGAGCGCGGCTTCGACCACCTCATCAACATCTGGGGCGCCGACCACCACGGCTACATCGCCCGCTGCGAGGCCATGCTGGCCGCGTGGGGCTGGCCCGGCGCGCTCGAGATCATGCTCGGCCAGCTGGTGAACCTCTTCCGCAACGGCGAGGCGGTGCGCATGTCCAAGCGCACGGGCGAGATGATCACGTTCGAGGAGCTCATCGACGAGGTGGGCGTGGACGCCACGCGCTTCCTCATGCTGTCGCGCTCGTCTGACCAGCCCATCGACTTCGACATCGAGGTGGCGAAGAAGAAGGACAACTCCAACCCGGTGTACTACGTGCAGTACGCGCACGCGCGCATCTGCTCGATCCTGCGCAAGGCCGCCCCGGCCGACGTGGCCGCGGCCGCCGAGGCGGGGGAGATCTCCACGGACGAGCTGGCGGCGAAGGTGGTCCCGGCCGACGTGGACCTCTCGGCGCTCACGGACGCCTCCGAGCTGGCGCTCATGCGCAAGATGGCCGACTTCGGCTCGCTCGTGGCGCTCGCGGCGCGCGACCGCGCGGCCTTCCGTCTGACGCACTACTGCCAGGACCTCGCGGCGCTGTTCCACCAGTTCTACACCAACTGCCACGTGCTCGTGGAGGACAAGCAGCTCCAGGAGGCGCGCCTGGCGCTCGTGGACGCCACCCGCATCGTGCTGGCCCTGGCGCTGAGCCTGCTCGGCGTCTCCGCCCCCGAGAAGATGTAACGCAACACTTCCATCCCCAGATAGCGAAGCGGCCCCTCAACTCGAGGGGCCGCTTTTTTGCGCCCTGGCCTCAGCGAAATGTTTCACGTGAAACATCCGTTTGCTTCTAGCGCCCAAGAGGCGCGTTTCCCATGGTAAGGACACTCAAAAACTTCGCGAATCAGCGCGTCATGGCCCCGACAAATACTTTTCTTCACGGGCATAACTGGTATTATGGTGCGATGAAGAACTTGACGTTGGACAAAGAGCCAACTCTTAATTTAGCCCGAGGGGAGGCTCGGGTGGCGTTAGTAGGAGTTAAGGGAAGTGACGCGGCTTAAACAGGAGAGTGCGGAGCTGCGCGGCCAAGGGGGGGGGTCGCCGCGTTCTGAGCATGCCGGCGAGAAGCAGCCTTCGAGCCTGAGGCACAAGGTGGGCACGGTCATCGGCATCGTGCTCTGCGTGATTCTGCTCCCGATCCTCGCGGTCAACGTCACCCTCATCATTCGCAGCTTCATCGCCCCCGACGAGGTCCCCAGCGTGGGCGGCGTGTTCCCCCTCATCGTGCTGACAGACTCCATGTATCCCGAGATCCAAAGCGGCGACCTCATCATATGCCACGCGGTGGAGCCCGAGGAGGTCCAGGTGGGCGACACCATCGCCTTCTTCGACCCGGCGGGCAACGGCACGAGCATCGTGTCGCACTCCGTGACGGAGGTTGTGCAAGGCGAGGACGGCCTGTCGTGGATCACGCGCGGCATCGCCAACAACGCCGACGACGCCACGCCCGTGCCGGCCGACAAGCTGGTGGGCATCTACCAGACGCGCCTGCCGGGCCTTGGCAACGTGGTCATGTTCATGCAGACACCCGCAGGGTTGGTCCTGTGCGTGGTGTGTCCCATTGTCTTGCTGGTGGGTTGGGACGTGTTCCGCCGCCGCCAATACGAGAAGCGCATGCGGGCTGAGACGAGCCTGCTGCAAAGTGAGCTCGAGCAGCTGCGAGCTCAGCAGAATAGCCTGTTAAGAGAGGAGACGATGTAAGGATGGAGAAGAACGTATCTCTCCGCACAGCCTCCGGGCTGTTCATTCTGGTGCTGCTGACCACTTGCATCATCGGTGCCACCTTCGCGAAGTACACCACCACCGGTACCGCTGCCGACACGGCGCGCGTCGCGAAGTGGGGCGTGACGATCAGTGTAAGCACCGATTCTTTATTTAAAAACACCTACTCTGGCAATGCTACTGGCTACGAGGCAAAGGCAACCGTAAAGTCTAATGGTACTCATGTAGTTGCTCCTGGCACGGATGGCGAGGGCCTTAATGTGAGTTCTGCGGGCGTTCCTGAGGTTTCCTACAAGATGACGATCAAGCTGAACGATACTCCGGCAATGCCTAGTCTGATGTATACGCCGGATGCTGGCTCGGCGACTCCTTATGAGCCCGTTAAATTCAGCGTCACCAGCACTGTTGGTGACGCAACGACAGTAATTAAGGGTGACATGGATCTTGCTGCTCTGATAAAACTGTTCGATGGCGATAATACTATTATTGAGTACGATATCGATACCAACAAGTACTATGTTGACACAAGCGGCGACGGTAGTATCGATGGAGCCGAAAAGAACGGTGGCACGAATACTTGTCCGAGCATCCAAATCAAATGGGATTGGAAATACGAGGGTGCGACAGGAACGACTCTTAATGATGAACTGGATACCATTCTGGGCAACTCTGCCGCTAACGTCGGTGTTTCTTCTTCCGATCAAATTGCTATTCCTGAGTCCATTACTGTCAACGGGTTAAATTATTCCATTACTAAAGGTAGCATTAATACTGATGCCAGCTTGGATTGGACCATCACCGCAACCCAGATCGATTAACCCTGTGCGGCACGGTTCCGCGTAACACGATAAAAGCCCTCTTCCTTTGCGTCTGAAGGGAGAGGGCGCTTCCTGCTTTTCCAGAGAGTTATAAAACGAGGCTCACCACAGTGCTTTTGCGAGGAGGTGTCCTGTGAAGAAGCCGCGTAGCTATCATTCGGCCTCGCAGCAGGCCACCCAATCTCCAAAAAAACATTCGACGTCACGGCTTCCCGTGATCTGTCTGCTGGTGGTGCTCGGCGTGGCGGTGAGCATGACGGTGCTCGGAAGCAGCCTCGGTCGCTTCTCTGCGCGCGACGCCTGCACGATCCCCCTTGTCCCGCCTGCTGCTGAGGCGTCCGCTTCGTCAGCGGATTCTGAGGCGGCAACGTCGGATGCGACGGACTCTTCGGCGCAAAGTCGCGCGGTGACGACTGCGACGATCCCCGCCGCTTCGTCAAACACCGCAGTATCGGGAAACGCCGACGCATCGGCAAGCTCCGCTGCTGGTGACAAGCTGGATGTCGTCGACGACGCGCAGGTGTGGAGCAACGAGACGCAGGTTGACCTGTTCAAGGGCAGCTACGACGGCATGGTGGTGTCCGCCGACGGGGACAAGCTGCTCGCCCCCGGCACCGACAGCAGCTACAGCTTCACGCTGCGGAACAACGCCGACACCCCCATGGACTACGAGGTGGCGCTCAAGGTGGACACCTGGTCAGAGGGTCGCTCGGCTGACGAGGCTTCCGCTATCCCGATGGAATGGCGGCTGCTGGACGCCAACGGGGCTCCTGTGAGCGACTGGCAGCTTCGCAGCAACGAGGAGGTGCTCGACAGCGCCACGCTGAGCGCGGGGAGGCAGGCAAGGTACGCCATCGAGTGGCGCTGGGCCTACGACCAGGACGCTCCCGCGGATGCCGTTGACACGGCGCATGGCAACCGTGCGGCGCGCGAGGACTTCGGCGCCACGGCGACCATTCTCGTGCGGGCGGAGCAGGCCACGGACCTCGCCAGGCCTGATGACCTGGCAGCCGCCAACAACCCGGCGGGCGTCAATGACCCGGCAGCTGCCACCAAGGATTCCGCAGGCGACCCCTCGTCGGACGCTTCCGCGAGTCCGAAGACCCCGTGGGACATCGTCGCTGGCTGGCTGCCCCAGACGGGTGATGCCGCCTTGGCGACGCTGGCCGCGGGCCTCGCAGGCACGGCGGCGTTGGCGTTGATCGTGCTTTTGGTGGCGGTACGGCGCAGGCGCAAGGAGGACGCAGGCGATGCCCGTCCGTAGCACAGAGCAACACACCGGCCGCGTGCGCGCGCCCCGCATCCCCGCGGCGGCGCGCTGCGTCATGCTGGCGGTCGTGGGCCTCGTGCTCGGGCTGGGCATCTATCGCTTCGTCGCGGTCGTGCTGGCGGGTGACGCGCTGCCCATGCCCTTCGGGTTCGGCGTGGCCACGGTGATGTCGGGCAGCATGTCGCCGGCGCTCGAGGTGGACGACCTGGTCATCGTGCAGGCGCAGGACGGCTACGCGGTGGGCGACGTCGTGGTGTACCAGGCGGGGCGCAGCCTGGTGACGCACCGGGTGATCGCGCGCGAGGGCGGCCTGCTCACCACGCAGGGCGACGCGAACAACGCGCCGGACGAGCCGATCGCCGAAAGCGCGGTGAAGGGCGCGGTGGTGCTGCGCGTCCCGCTGCTGGGGGCCGTGGTGAACGCGCTCAAGACCCCGGCGGCGATCGTCATCATCGTGCTGGGCTCGTTCGCCCTGCTCGCGCTGTCCTCCCAGGCGGAGCAGCGCGAGCAGGACGCACGGCTGAACGCCCTGCGGACCGAGGTCTCGCGCCTAAAGGCCGAGACAGCCAAGGTGGCCAAGGCGCGCGAAGCGGCAGCAGGGCGTGAGGCGGCGGTGGTTTGCGAAGCGACAACCGCGCACGCGGCGGCTTTCGGGCATGAGTCGGTGGTGGCAAATTGCGAAGTGACATCTGGGCATGAGATGGGTCCGGAGACGGAGAAGGAGTTATGAGGGACGTGCGAGGCGAGGCGAGAGAGCAGAGGTGGAGCGCGACGCGCACGGCGTGCGTGCTGCTGGTGCTCGTCGTCATCACGACGTGTCTCGCCGTAAACCTCCACGCCCGCTTTGCCACCGAAGGCGAAGCGCAAGACTCCGCCCGCGTAGCGGGGTTTGTGCTCACGAAAGGGGGCAAGCAGAGCAAGCCTATTGGCCTGAGTGACATTAAGAAACCAGGCGACAAGGCGACGTATACCTTCACGGTGAGCAATAGCAATGCAAATGGCAGCGTGGTTAGCGAGGTAGCGCTAAAGTGCCTGTTCGAGGTGCGTATCAACGGCAGCATGCCGCTTGTGTGCACGATTAGGGAGAAAGATGCGGCGGAATCAGACCGGTCACTACTCACTGCCGAGCTGACGGAGAACTCAGCCTCTTCCGTTGAGGTATGGGAGGAAGGAGCTTTGTTTGCTGCTGCGACGCGGGATATTAAAACCTATGTTCTCACAGTTACCTGGCCGGAAGACAAAAACGACGCGAAGTATGCCTCGCACAACGCGGTGGCGGAAGTGAAGTTAACCGTGAAGGCGGAGCAGATCGACTGAGGCTCCGCCAGCCTGCAGGGCGTGTCCGCGCAGGTTGGCGAAACCTCAGCATGAAAGAGAGAACGGAAATGCGAGACGATAGACAACAGAGCGCCGAGAGCAAGCCCGCCAAGCGCGGCATGCGCGTCGCCGCATGGGCGGCGCTGGTCTTTTGCGCGATTGCCCTGATGGCAAGCAGCTTGCTGGCGAAGTACGTGACGGAAAGCCAAGAGCGAGCCGAGATGGAGTCAAGCGGGTTCCACATCAGCTCCAACTACCTCGAAGAGATCAGCCAAACTTATACGGTGGCAGACTGGGGGGACGGCTTCGATATTCTGCTCTACAACTACGAGAAGGAGAACGTCGCTCAGGTCTCTGAAGTGGATATGACGTATACAGTGACAGTATCGGAAGGCACGACGGTCAGTGTGACGGATCAGGCGAGTAACGTGCCTGATGAGGACAATGATGACATCTATACATTTGGCAAGTTTGCCAACACCACTTATCACACGCTGCACGTAACGCCAGGAACTACGGTTAGTAAGGGCGACAAGATCACCGTGACAGTGACCACAGTCGCCCCCTACAAAAAGATGCTGACAGCTACGTTCAGCATTGCGCGCAACAGCAAGCCCGACTACACGATTGAGGACCAGGGCAACGGCACCGTTCTGGTGACGGTGAAGACGAACGACTACGCTGACATCATGAAGGTCACGTGGGATCCTGACAAGCTCTCCCCAGACAACACCAACATTTTGATGGCTGCGTGGAAGGACGAAAACCCCACGGGGACTTTTACCGTGGAGAGCAACTCCACCTACGAGCTGCTGTTCTTCAAGAAATCAGACGAAGACGTTGGCAAAACAAGCGGCACCGGCACGGAAATCACATTGTCATAAGAGGGACGATTATGAGGGAGATAGACAAGAGAAAGACCAGCCCCTTTGAGCGCGTGCTTTCGGTGACTCTTGCGCTCTTGCTGGCGCTGAGTTGCTTTAACGCAAGTGGCACCGTGGCTGTCGCCAATGAACCCGCAAGTAAGGCATCAGCGCAAGTGCAGGCGCAGGAACAAGCGCAGACCCCAGCGCAAGAGCAAACGCCTGCAGCAGCGCATGATCAGACGCCAACCACGACGCCAGAGCAAGCGCCAGCGCAGGAGCAAGCTCCAGCGTCAACCCAGACCCCGGCGCAGGACCCCGAGCAGGCGCCAACCCAAGAGCCAACCTCGACACCAGCGCAGAGCCAGAATCAGGATCAGGCGCAAGCGCAAGATCAAGAGAAGTCCGAGTCAGCCCAGGCTCCGGAGCAGGCCGCAGCATCGACTCAGACGCCAAAGCAGGCGCCGACGCGCGCCTCAGAGCAAACCGCCATTGATTTCAGTACGTATCAAAACAGCGACTTGGATATTTATAGCGCTCACTATTACGCAACAAGTGCAAATCAGACGATTGAGCGTAGTTCTGGTAGTTACAGTATTCGTGGCTTCAATGACAAACATGATATTGTTGTCGGCAATCATCCTGTCGATGAAAAACCAAATACTAACGCGCTTGATGTCGATATCCCCATCTTTTTAAATGGTCTTGAGGCGGCGCAATCTTTGATTGTGAAGCCGGTAGGTTCTCTGCTAAGTGATGGTGGCACCTATACGAACAGGACGACACTCACAGTTGCTAACGCTTCTCGGGTAGGCAATCTAAAGGTAGACGCTCACGCCGTCCTTGACATTATCCTTGATGAAGACCTCACAGTGACAAGCATGACGCTGGAGCAGGGTAGCACGCTTACGGTGACGGGCTCAGGCACGCTCACGGTAACGGATACATTTGAAAGCAAGGGAACCGTTGCGCTCAATGGTGGTACTATCGATGCGCAGAAGGGCATATCCGCTCAGACTCTGACGGTGAACGGAGCAACGGTTAAGGCAAGCGGCAAGGATATTTCTGCATCTGATAACGTCTCCCTTAAAGATGGAAAAGTGCAAGACGCCGCGTTGTTCGGCTATAAGAATGTGCCTGCGGACAGCGAGCCGAGAACGCTCACCCTTGAGGGGAGCAACGAGTTCTCCAGCGTTGCAGCAGTTGGCTGCTCGTCGGATGACGCTACTGTGGTTTCGATAACAGGCATCGAAACGGTCAGATCTTCTTCCAGCACGACCTTCTACAATGACTACACGATTACCTACAAAAACGGCGCTGCTGAAGTAAAACCGAGTGCGTCGTGGCCAACCGCCTATCGCGTGAGCACCAAGTCAAACAGTTTCAACGGAGCCACTATCGCGGGCTACCACACGAGCGAGGGCTATAAAGCAGAGTCACCCGTTCCATTGCCCAAAGACTATACGCAGGCTGGCTATGAACTTACGGGTTGGAAGATTGAGGGATCTGAGAGCGTTATTACCGAACTTAGCAGCACTCAGGAAGAGATCGTGCTGATGGCGGCGCTGGAGCCGGGTAAAGTGACCATAAAGCTTGACCTTGGCTTTGATCCTAATGTCTATACAAGTGACAAGGATGACGAGGGAAACGTTCCCGCGCGCAAAAGCGAAATACTCACTAGGCTCAACGATGATGTTGAACTCCCGATGCCTTTTCAGTTCGGCTACAAGTTCACTGGTTGGAAGATTGTCAGTGGCGAGAACCCTCGAATAGTGCAGATGAGCGACAAATATAACGTGGAACTCAACGATTGTGTCCTGGAAGATGAGAACTCTGTCATCAACATGCAAGCGTGTTGGAAAGCAGACACATTCGGCCTCACGCTGTTTTTAGGTTCTGACGTAACAGAGGATGAAGACCTTGAGATTTCCGTTGATGGGGGGGAAAGCTACACGTCATTCAATGATTTGAACGTGTCAGATGTAAAGGTTGAGGGTCGTTCCATAACTTTCAGCCCGAACAAACCCATAGAGTACGGGAAGACTATCAGTGAATACCTGAGAACATTCTTCCCGCAACTCCCCCAAGATAAGTTGCCGATTCTGCGGGATAAAAGAAACAGTGACGAAAAGCAGAGCTTTAGTGGCTGGTCAAGTATTTCTGGTGCGGTTGACGGAACAACAAAGTACCTGTATGGCGCAGGCGGCATGCTCGTGCCGACAGGCAGTAGTCTTAAAGATTACCAGAACGATCTACACAAGAATTCTGCCGCAATAAATGCCGTTTGGGGCGTGATGAGCTATGGATTGACGTTGCCGGAAACCATGCCAGAAGGCTGGAGCCTGACTTATGCCAGTTCGGACGGCACAGTGAAAACCATTGCAGAAAATAGTCAAACGGGTAGTACCGTTTTGGCGCAGCAAGGCAGTACGGTAACGCTTACCACCAGTGCCACAGAACCGGAGAACTTCAGCTTGTGGGACTTCAGATCGAGTGCCACGACCGATCATGGCAACAAGATCCTCCCGAAGGAGAAGAAACACAACGCTGGCAATCCAGAGCTTCACTACACGTTCACCATGCCTGCGGCTAACGTAACGGCGAAGTACGGCAAAGGGCAGAAGATTTGGATAGACATCGCCAAAAGCCCCATTCTGTTCGAAGAAGGCGTGGAAAACAACAACCGCAACGTCAACGGTTTCTGGTATGCCGACCTCATTGATGGATTGACGCCGCTGTTCCAGCATGACACTAAAATATTGTCCGGCACAAAGACGGATGGAACTGCAATTACCACGAAAGCTTACTTTTACCAGTGGGATTTTGCGGATAAATTCTGCGTCACCAGTAATGGCACGGCTACCCAAAACCAGCTGACTCTGGTGAACGCCCTGTCCAGCGGCGTCTGGCTTGAGAACGTCAACCTTACAATGCGCGAGGCCTATATCAATAACACCAACGGGAGCCTGTTGAACGGCAAGGACTGCGAGAGCTCCCAGGATGATAAAGGGCTCACATCCCAGAACGTCGCGGAAAGTTTCAAGGATGTCGATCTGACGGATTACGCCAACATTGTCCTCGACATCAACAATCACTCGTCCTATCCCACAACGCTCCATTTCGAGGGGAAGGAAAACACCGTCGGCGCGATTATGCACAACAAATTGCAGATAAGCAACTATAGTCCTCTGAAGCTGGAGGGTGACGGGAAGGACGGCAGTGCCGTCCAGCTGGGCGCCGCCTTCGGCTATTTTAAGTACGATGTCACCAAGATCACGGTAGCGGAATATACCAAGAAAAATCCCCAAAACGACTTCAAATACTTGTTATACGGCGCCCATCAGGCGGGCTTCCAGGTTACAGACGCTGTAATCCGGGCTCCGCACAAGAATGTGCATGCGGGATTTCTGATGCATGCCGATGAAAAGGCTATCATTCAAAGCTCCGAGGTGGAGCTGTACAGCATCTGCGTCTTCGAGGGAGTCGAAGTGATCGACTCCTATCTGCGTATCCATGAAAATGCGCGGTTCGGCCGTATTCCGATTCAGCTTAAGATGCACTCCAAGGTGGTCATCGACGGAAATCTGGAGATGAACTTCCATCACATGAACGACAAGGGAGACTTAACGGACGATACAGATAACTGGCTCGTTGTTAAGGGGACCTTCTGTGATATTTCGAACTACAGCTGGAAAAACGGCACCCTGATCTGCAACAACCTGGTCCTCGGCCGCACCGGCGGCGTCCAGGGCGGCACCGTCATCACCAACCAGATCACCAGCCAGGCCGTCGGCTTCTGGAGCTACGACAAAGAGAATCATAAGTACACCTATGATCCGCTCAACAACAATCGGTCAGAGAAAGCGGACCAAAACAACGACGACTATCCCTTCCTTGTTTACAACCAGAACACTAAGGAACCGAATACCTATACCTTCAGCGGCGGCCAAATCTACCTGCTGGGGTACTATAAAACAACGGCGGATAAAAAGTATGACAGCAGTGTAACGGCGATGGGTGAAAACAATCCGGTAAAGTCGTTCATGGAAGGACTTTACGACAATAACGGTGACCTGATTGACAAGCCCACCGTAAAAACCAATGACGTGCTGAATGCGGTAAAAGACAGCACTCTGAAGAACAACGAGTGCGTCGTCCTGGGCAACAGCTCCGATGACTACAGCACAATGCGCTTCGTCGAGATCTCCGGGAGTGCGCAGATTTACGCCGCGGGCAACATCACCTTCTATAACGACACGACAGTATCCGGAGGTAGCATATATTGCAACGGCTCCTTCGGCAGCAAGGGCGATCTGACGGTCACTGGCGGCAGTATCGAGGCCACCGCCGTGGGCAACGCCTACAACCTCAAAACAACCATGGAGGACGGGACCCTCCGCTGGAAGCGCACCGACATCCAGGGCGGCAC
Source organism: Adlercreutzia sp. ZJ242 (assembly GCF_011038995.1). Classification (NCBI taxonomy): domain Bacteria; kingdom Bacillati; phylum Actinomycetota; class Coriobacteriia; order Eggerthellales; family Eggerthellaceae; genus Adlercreutzia; species Adlercreutzia sp. ZJ242. Next base: position 27,272 of record NZ_JAAKEE010000003.1, on the reverse strand, counting down.
GGTGGCCGTGGACCGGATCGGCGCCTTTGAAAAGCGGGTGTCCGATGGTACTACGACGCCTGCCGAGGCGGATTGGCCCAGGAGCACCGTCACCATTGGTACGGGGGCAACCATCAACGGCACCGTCGTCGAGGGGGCAACCACCACCAGCACGCCCAAAATCTGCCACGACGTCTACATCAACTATATCTTTGACACGGCGCTGTTTAACAACGACGGAACACCGACAAACAGCAATACGCTGCGCTTTGAAACCAGTTGGGACGGGAGCAAAACCTTTGAAAATCAGAGCTGGAACAATACCGCTCTGAACTTCACCGCGCCCAATGTGATCGGGGAAAGCGGCGGTACCGGCAACTGGAACTGGAACAGCCTGTACGGCGAAAAGGTGACTAACATAACCGCTGCCGGTATCGCACAGAACGATGGCGCTGACCTTCCAGGGGAGAAGTCTGCCTATGGCCGGGTCCAGATGAAGCTGTACGCCGTCAAGCAGAACTACAACCTGATTTTCAAGGCGGGCGCGTCCGAGATCACGGCCATTACCTGCAACGACGCAACGGTTGAGAAAACGGATACAGACGGGAAAATCACAGCCTCCGTCAAGGCGGGCGGGAACGTGGTGCTGACGTTTGAGAACGCGGCCATGGCAAAGGACAAAACCGTCCTCTGGTACATCGACGGCAGCAACATTATCCACAGCGTTAATCCTACCGTGAGTGGGAGCAAAATCAGCTTCACTATGCCCAATTCCGACGTGGAGGTCTATGTCACGGAGAATATGACCCTCGATCTGGATGTCGCCTCCTATACCCTTCTGAAGGACGGCTTCCGCACCGAGGCCAATAACCCGCCGGAGCGGACGGATTCCACCTTCCACTATCTCGGCAATCTGGTGATCCAGCAGGGCTCTATAACAGAGGATATAGCGTTTAATATAGAGAGCAACTTCGGTAAATACCAGATGAAAGAGCCCAAGAAAGGCAATAAGACCCTTGAAACCACCAATAAGATTCTCGTAGACAAGGACTTCAACAACACCGCAAGCGACAGCAGGAACGTGACACTGCGCCGAATCTACCAGAACGGCACTACCACCTCTCACGGCATCGACTTGGAGGATGAAGCAAAGGCCCGTTTCCTGCTGGACGGGGCCATCCGAATCTGCCGCGTTCGTGTCCCAGAGCATTCCGACTTCACGCTGATAGGAAAAAATAACGACCGGACACAGGACGCGATCTATCCGATCGTAATAGGGCGGCCGGAGACCAACGACTGGGCTTCCATCGGCAATTTCTATGGCAAAGCGGGCAATATCACGCTGCAGAACCTGACCATTCTCGGCGAAGAGTCTGGATTGAATGGAAGTCTCGGCTATAGCAATGCCGATAGCAACAATACCGTGCAGTACATAAACTGCGTCTATAAGACGGAGACGAACGGAAAAGGCTACTGTGGCTGGCATGACCGAGGCTATTTTGCCCGCCATGCCGGAACCGTGATTTTTGACGGATGCAATTTTACTCTCCGGGTATCGAGGGACTGGCCGGGCTTCTTCTGCGATGATAGCGAGAATCTCACCATACGCAACCACTCGAATATCACCATCACCCACAACGGCGCCTACGACGGCAATCCGGCAAGCCCCTTCTACGCGAAAATCGATAATAGCTTTGTGGTCGAGGACTCCGAGTTGAATCTGTCCCTGCGTGTGCCGGGTAATGGTGAGCCTAACGAAGATGACGGCAGGACCTATCGGGTTTCGCTGCGTGCGAGTCGGATTCCGCCCATCGAGCTGAGAGGAAACGCGACCCTGGTGCTGGAGCAGCGTGCCCTCCTGAATAAGCTGGTGATCGGCGGGACCAGCGAGGTCAAGGCCGGACAGAATGGCGATGGCTATCTCCTGTGCCAGGACATCCAGGTGAACGAAAACGCGACGCTGGAGGCAGGCGGCATTATCGTCTCTGGTTTCTACGACCCCAGCAAATCAAAGCCGTATAAAGAATTCGAAACGGAAAATGACTTCCAAAAAGCCATGGCGGAGGGGAAGTATATCCATAATGGGAAGGATGCTAGCGGAAAGGACTATCCCGGCCTTGTGGTCAACGGCAACGGTGCGGTGACGGCAAAAAAATATATCACCGGTGACGTGAATGGCAAAATCACCGTCAACGGCGGCACGGTCACTGCCCCGATAATCGGAACTACTGGCAAGCTTTACGGTTACACAAGGTACGTGCCGAGGTTGGGCGAGAAGTATATCTATACCTATGAGAGAACTCCCGTAGGTGCTACGGTCGACATCAAGGGCGGCACGGTCAATGTGGCTCAGCCTGAGGGTGCTGGTGAAAGTGGTGCGGTTCCATATCTCGGCGGCATTCGTACGAACATCAACATCAGTGGCGGTACGGTAAACCTAGGCGACGGCGCTGTTCTTGGCATCACGAAAGAACAACAGACTACCCTTGAGGTTGAGGCAAGCTCCTATGGTCATTCGGCTGCTGATTATAGTGGTACGCTAGGGATAACAGGCGGCACGATCAACGAATCAAACGCTACTGCAAACGGTGGCTCCATACTTATGCCTTATGGCACGATTAATGTTTCTGGCGAAAGCACTGTCATTCAAGTACGCAACATGATAGCGTACCGTGGCAACATAACGATCTCTGACAAAGCGGGCACGAAGCAAGTGCATGGCAACACGTATGAAGGCGATGATAAAAAGCATGGGTCGCTCGGCATCAGCGTATCTGAGCTTATGTCGGCGCAAAATCTGATCATTGAGAACGGAGCGGTTGTCTTTGCTGCGAGCGCTTACGCGAATGTACCCAAAGATCAAGCAGGTAGTATTAAGGTTGTCGTCGATGAGGCTAATCGAGCGTTTCTTTATACAACTGAAGCCTATGGCGTTATTGGCGAAGGTAACGGAACCTATGACTACAATGACGGCGCGATGGGTTCTCAGGATGCGAAAAACGTCTTCGGCACCAAGGTAGTTGACGTCCACTATGATGTTCAGTCGCAAGGCGTTTTACTCGATGGCGACGTGGACAAGGTGAAGAATCCTAATCTCGATTCCGCCACGGGCTTGCCTTACTATACAGTTGTAAATAAAGACAGCACGGAAAAAACGTATACGCTTCAAGATGCTCAGTGCAGTGGGTATACGTTCCTTGGCTGGTACGTGTACGACCCTGTGGCCAATCAGTTGAAAGGTGATAGGGTTTATACGATCAACAAAGAGAACCCGAGCGCCGTCTACCTTGGCGCTAAGTGGGAAAAAGTGAAAGTTAAATTCCAAGTTCAAGTTGAAGTGGACGAAAGTGAATGTAACGGTAAGACGATGGAGTTCGTTGGCGAGGGGAAAGAGGGGGAGAAACTATACAGCTTCAATAAGATAGCAGAAGTTTGCTATGGCGACACAATACAAACCTCACAGGGTGTTTATCTGGCGAATTACACAACGAAGACACAGGGCGTTTTGGAGGTAACCTATGGCGAAAAGCTTCTTTCTCCGGAAAGCAAGGTGACCAGCGACATGGCAGATGCCTTTGTGAAAGGCAATGGAGAGCCGTTGGTTTTGAAGGTTACCGACAATGGTTTGAAAACTGTGAACGTCCTTATTACGCTCAATATGAATAAAACCGGTGGGCGTCCGCGAGATGCTGTTTTTAATTTGGGAGCGGGGCCCATCAATAGCGGAGGTGATAGTGCTGATACGGTTAGTGCATATGCTTCGATCGATGTCGGTCTAGGCGATATGCAGCTCTTTGCGAATTCCAGCCATGCTCAGCAGGACGGGTTGATTCACCCAACAGCACCCGGCTACACCTTTGAGGGTTGGTATACGAATCCGGGACCCACAGGGAGTCCGGTAACCTCTGCAACGAGACTCGAGGATCTTTACAATGCTGATACCACCACGCTTTACGCCAAGTGGACATCGAACGTTTACGTAGTGCAGTTCAGTGCGAAAATGTGCGAAGAGACCAAGCTTCCCGAAGGCGAAAGCCGTTGGGTGACGGTGGACAATGCTGAGCCGAGCGCAGATGCTGGCGCTGTTCCCGAGCTGGAATACTTCTGGACTTACGATACTGCGCCTAACAAAGGTGAGTTTTTCTGGACTCAGAATGGTACCGAAGACTTGAAATACCATGCGAATCTTCCTTGTGCATGGCGAGAGGGCTATGTTTTTACGGGTTGGGAGTTCGAGGATACCCACAAAGAAAAGCACTCTATCGACGACGAGAAAGAACTTAGTAATGCCGTAATGGATAATTTGCAGATTGACAACTATGTCGGCAGTTCTCCTGAAAGTGCACAAACCCCTGCGCTGACGCTCTATGCGAAGTATCGCAAGGTGCAAGTTTCATATGACTTGAATGGTGGCGTGTGGATGGGCGCCGGGATCTTGGGTAACAAGGAGATGCCTGACTATGGTAAGCCGCTTGCGGGTTATCGGGAGGGTGCCGCGAGCGATGGTGAAAATGAATTCGAAACGCTGGGCAGGGCGGAAAGTGCTGACGGAGAAAAGGTATATTACGTGCGTAGCACAAAGAGCTCTCACTTCGAGGACAGTGACGGCTCCTATGTTGAGGGCGATTATCGCTTCACGCTTTCACTCAAGGGCTATACCTTCAACGGCTGGAAAAAGGCGGGAGAAGGGGATTCTCCCAGCGTCCATTATGGGTGCACACCTCGTTTCGACGATCTCGATCTGGTGGCGGAATGGGTGTCGAATACCTACAGCCTTGAACTTCATGTGAAAAATGCTGCCTATGAAGCGAGCTATGAGTCGGCGTTTAGCGATCCCGATCAATCGATGGCGACGATTGACAACGTAAGGGTGGGTCAACCCATTGTGGCTAATGGCGCATGGCCTAGTAAAGAGGGCTGGTACGCCCACAACAAGAATAGTGAAGCCGACACCGACACTGGAACTGGGACCAGCGCGAACATGCAGCGCTTCATGCTGGGGGCCACGTTCGCTGCGCTCGACCCCGGCGATAGTAGAAATACTGACCCCAACGACGTCTACACGAAATATGCAAGAGCTGTTATCAACATGCAAAACAGCAAGACCATGTTTAGCGATGGTAGTACGTTCTTCCTGCCTGATGACGCAAAGTACAGCAACGATTTGGCGGATGCTGTAGTGGCGAATGCCCCTGCATCGACTGGTGACCCAAAATTCCAAGTGCCCGACTATCCTTCGGACTGCACTATTCCCCTATACGGCGTGTATCGTGAGCGTTCCTTGGTGTTTATTGAGCAGTATGTGGATGGGAACGGTGATATGCAAAGCAAGATCATGCACTCATGCCCCTGGAATCAATACTCGCGCTATCCTGACCTTGAGTATTCCGCGGACAGAGATGGGCATTACGAAGATCTAACAGAAAATAGTGGCTACGTTTTGGTGGGCTGGTACGCGCACTCTACCACTATTGATCCGTCGCTTGTGTATCCAGCTACTCAAGAAGAGTTCAACGTAGCGGTTGAAGAATGGCGGGATAGTAATAATGAAACCAACCAAGGTGCCGACATCAATTTTTACACTGCTTACGTAGCGCAAAAGTCTATAGAGCAGAATCTGAATGCAACGGCTGATACATTCGATGGTTTTGAGTTCCCTGTTGCGTCGTATACGCTGCCGGGCAGCATGCAAGACGGCAAGCTCTGCTACGAGGTGGCAGAAAGCTCGTCCGAGTTGAATCTTGTTGATGTCAGTGAGATGAATGCGCATTTGTACGACAGTGAATGGACAACTGGTGGCAGAACCTACAAGGCTAACGACACGGTCGCCCTTGAATTGAATCTGAAAAATGCAGACTCGAGCATAAGCCTAGGCCCAAAACCTATTGTAAAAAGCACTGATGGACAACCGACAGAAGTTGGTCAGCAAGACATAGGGAAGGGTTGGAATCTTGCGCTGACACTGCATCACTCTAAGGTGATGACTGCGACGAAGTCTCATTCGATTACCATCAGATTCACTTTCGTAAAGGAGAATAACGGCAGCAACACCCTCGCAGATCAGCGGCTGGAATATAAGGTTAACGTGAATCTTGCGCCTTCCAACTACAGGGTGACGTACAAGGCGAACTTGCCAGAACCCAAGGAAAAACTGACGTTAACTAATCTGAACGGTTTTGAGCAAGTGGGAAATGGGGATGCTTATAGCCATACTGGCACGCAGGCTTATGGCACCACTCTGCTGCCGAAGACTACGACCCTGGAAGTTGAAGGTTACGATCGAGAAAATAACTGGACGTACACTCGCATCGCTGATAATTCGGGATCCTCATCAACAGTAACGATGGGAACTTTGTCGTTCGACAGTGTTTCCGGTTTGAGCGATGAAGAGAAGAAAGCCGCCTTGGAAGACGGTGAAATCGAGGTTACTGCTGAATACGCGGCGAAGCCGTATACGCTCACAAAAGAGTCGACCATAAATGACAAATGGGATATTACCTATGGGAATGGTGCGACTGATGCAGGCGTGAACAATGCCTTGGATGACGCTTCAGCAACTGTTAAGTATCATTCGCTTGTTACGTTCACGCCGAAGAACGGAGGCCAGCCTACAAGCCAGCCCGCAGAGTTTATCGTGCTCACGTTTTGGGATCCAGTCAGCGGTAACGTTGTGGAAACGAAACGTCTTGATGGGTTCGCGCAAAGCAAGGGTAATGGCAGCTACGCCTTCGCAATGCCCGCAAAGAATGTGACCGTCGGCTACAATGATGTGATGGAGTTGTATCTGGACAACGGCACTATCGAGCTGTCCCCCGACGGGTTTAAGCAGAAGCGCGCATCCGGTGACCCGCTAGTTCGAACGTGGCACGGCGACTACAAGATCTTGCAGGACGAGAACGATAACACGAACGATCATTCCACTCAAAACGTGCTGAAGATTTCAGGCGATATGACCACGCGTGTCGATAAAACCAGTAGTGATGGAGGCGAACCGGCGCGCAGGATAGAACTTGGCAACTTGAACATTGAAAGTGCGGATTCAATTGAATTAGTGTCAAGTGAGGATGCGGGCGGTTCTACGAAGGTCAATCTGCTCCAACAAGGCAAACTCAAGGCAAAGAATATCTTGGTGCCGGTTGGTACCGACCTTGCCTTGACGGGATTGGGCTCAAACGGTAAAGCTATCGAACTCGACCCGTTGTCCGCCTATGAAGCAGATGGTGGTCCCGACCGCGCGGCAATAGGTGCTGTAGGTGACGAGGCGAACGGAAATATCAGGCTTGATAAGGTGAAGCTGTCCATGAAGCTGGAAGCTCCGTCACAGGCGTCTGGCATAGGTTCCAACTACGCTGCCAGCTCAGATGGCACTAATCCGTGCGGTAACGTGAGCATATCTGACAGCGCGATAACCGTAGAGGAAACAACGAGTCCGAGTGGCCAGTACGCAGGTGTATGGATTGGCGGTGCTAGTGTATCGAGAGTGCTCATGGAGAGGACAGAGCTTCTTAACGAAGAGGGAAGCAACAACCATAATGCACGTGCGATAGACGGCAATGAGGTGACATTGAGGACATGCTCCATCGGTGCGATCGACAACCCGGTTCGAGAGCCAATTCACGCAAAGAATAATCTAGCGTTTACCGACTGTAAGGTCTATCAAGAGTACAAGAGCCAGTTGACCGATATTGCCATGGTTGGTACTGATAGGGGTGTAACCGCAGTTACAAACACAACGCTGCAAGCTAGCTTTACGAGTGGCGGTTCGACTGAGGAGCTGTTCACAGGCCAGATGCTGATAAACGACGCTCGGTCTGACGTGACAATCAATGGTGTTCAGGTGATTGAGGTGAGCCGTGGGAATATCACCATTAATGCCGATAGCGTTAAGCAAGGTGATGTGACGCATAATCACGGCGGCGTGAGCTATCTGTTGATTGAGGAAAGTGCGCCTTCTAGTGGGGCTCCAAACGTGCAGGTTGATGGTTTGAGCATAGGGAAGACGATTACCGTTCAGCCGACGGACGACACAGAGAAGAGCGTGACTATCGGGACGTTGGCCGTCAAGGACAACGTCAAGGTTGTTCTTGATGGCAACCTAAAGGTGATAGGTGTGGCTTCTGTTGCGGGAGGCAAGACGCTTACGGTGGAGAAAGGCCCCAACGCAGCTGGCAACTACGGCGTGACGTATGAAATGGGCCTAGGAGGTGAAGGCAGCTATGAGCAGCTTGGGGGCAGCCTTGCTGGCAATGCCGACGTGGTGGTTAAGGGTGATATGACCCTGACCAACGTGACGGCAAACTGCGCGAGCTATAGTATCGGCAGCAACGGGGGCAGCGCTGCGACCATAGGGGCTGACGGTGCGTCTGGTAGCCCCAGCACTGCAACGACCGTCACCATCAACGGCGGCAGCGTCACGGCAGACACCATCGGTGCATGTGGTTTGCATAACAGTACCTTTACCTTCGTCAAAGTGGAGAGCGACTCGGTAATCAATGGCAACTTGGTTCAAGACCATTATCGCATCGCTTACGACAAGGGCCGCTTGGCGCTTGAGCTTGTAGATGAAGAAAATAATCCGCTACCCACCGTGCTGCGCACCCAAACCAAGAATGAAGTCGAGCTCGTTGATCTTTCTGGTGGTATACCGGCGAACCCGAAGAATGCCGCTGCTTCCAAATTCAATTGCTGGTACATTTTGAACGAGAACGGTTCACAGCGTCTTGGTTTGCTTGCGGATCCCAACGTCTTACCGAGCGGCCTGAACGGCACAGGATCGCTTAATGCGACTACCAAGTCGAAGGATATGAGGGATACCGCTTCCGATGATGGCACCATGACGCTAATCGTGCATGCTTGGGTGGACCTGACGGGAACGGCATGCATCAAGAACGGCAGGGTGTTTAAGGGCTTCGCTGCGACGGACAATGCGAAATCTGCATCGGTTTCGCAGCGCGGCGCATGGACGGCGCAGCTGGTAAGCGACGGCGCGCATGTGGCAGGGCGCGATTACAAAGTGGAATTCGCGACAGCTCTGCCTGCTGGTACCGACCTCACTCTCACAGTGCTTTCTGCGGACAACACTGTGCCTCACGCGTATTACCACTACACGGTCTCTTCCGGTGATGCAGCTAGCGTGAGATTCTCGGACTTTACCAAGATGGGAACCATAGCGGGCAAGCCGCCCGAGCTTGCTAACCGTGCGGTAGGGGATAGTGAGACATTCCTGCTGAGTGCCGACTTCGGTGAGCGTGGCGTGGACGTTGACCCTGCGGACAATACGATCACCTTCTCGCTGATTGCAGGGGATTCTGCGGATTCCATCAGCTTTAGCGATGATGCGCAGGTGAGCTACACAGTGACAGAGGCAACGCTCGGTGCGATTACGGCGAGCGGGGTTAACGTCGTTGTGAATACTGTTCCTGCAGGTGAAGAACGCTTCGTTGGTTCGAAGGTGTATCTGGTTGGCATGTTGAGCAAGACGGATGGCTTGGCATTCGGAGTTCCGATTGACGCGACAGCAGCTTTGAAGTCTGGAAGCGAAGAAAGCCCTGAGAGCAAGAAGCAGATCGACGGTACGTGGGTCAACGGCAACACCGTGGCATTCGATCTGGGCACCTATGGAGGAGTTGAGCAGGGAAGCTACACCCTCTCTGTTCCTGTTGGCACTTTGCCTGAGGGCTCATATAGCGTTGCGTGGAAGCTCTGCGCGGGCGCTGCACCAAACGCGCTCAATGGCACGTGCAGCAATGAGGAGAACGGTCAGCTTGATGGGAGCCCTATAACGTCGCCAAAGCTGAAGGTAACCTGCCAGCAGGACGATAGCCACGTTCTGCCTGCAGGTGTCTCGCATACGGTGAATTATAATTATGAGGCGACAGACTCCTTTACCGTGACGGTAGAGAAGCAAGAGGCTCTCTTGGCTGGTTTCACTCCAGTTGCGGGGTTGGAGACAAGGGAGATAGCGTCTGAATCAGGCACGGTCAGCGTTGACGTCCCTACTGCGGCGGGGATTTACCGTGTGAGATTCTCGCTGAAAAACAATGCTGGCGTAAACGATGACGTGTATTACACCTTCATCGTGCCCTAGTGGTGAGCAGGCGGCCTCTCTACCGAGGGGCCGCCTGCTCATGTCGGCTCGAAAAGCGGGAAGTCAAGCTTCGGGATAGATAGTTTTAATAGCGCGAGATTCACGGTCCGCTTGACGCGTTCCGCCGTACAATCAGCGTGCCAGCAAAGTCCGACGTGGGCGGCGCCTTCTGGAAGGAGGTGATCGCCTATGGTCGAGAAAGTTCTTTTCATCATGGCTGCTATTGCGACCATCGGGGAGTTCGTCCTCGACGTTTGGAAAGAGTGCAATTCACGATCGGATGACAAGGGTAAGGAGAAGGAGCGGTAGTTGCAGCTACCGCTCTTGATCCAATCACCCGCGCCGCCCGTAACCGGTTTAACAACACGGGCTTTGCTGGCTACCCGCATTATAGCAGCGGCAAACGTGCGGGGGAATACTCCGTGTCGCCGCATGCTTTTATTGCTATTGAGCGATCGGAGCGGAGGGTCTTTGCACATGATATAATTTCAGAAACTCTGAAATTGCACAACGAAAGGCTGAACATGCTGGCGGAGCTTAAAGATCGGTCGCAGGTTACCATTCCGAAGCCTGTCTTGAAAGAGCTGGGCTTGGAAAAGGGCGATATGTTTGACATAGTCGTTGACGGAGGCAACGTCGTGCTCGTTCCCGTCGTCGTCTATCCCAAGGAAAAGGCCGCAGAGCTTGAGGCGCTTGCAACGCAGGCGCGCGTCGCCGCAGCAGCCGGCGAGGCGAAGGTGTACGATGATGTGGAGGAGCTGATCGCCGATCTGCATAAGGCGGTGTAGATGAGGTACAGGATCCAGCTTGAGAAGAGCTTCGCGAAGCGCTATGCCAAGCTCACCGCTGCAGAGCGAGGGATGGTCGATGACAAGCTTCGCATCTTGGCCGAGAACCCTTGGCATCCGTCCTTGCGCACGAAGCGCATTCAAGGAACTGGGGAATACGAGGTGAGCGTCAACATGGACATACGGATGGCGCTGACATTCGAGGTCATGGCCGCTCCTTTTTTCGCTTCCGTTATCCGTCAGCATGGCGTACGCATTTACGTACGCCAAGATATGAGAGGCGCACTCTATTACCTATAGGTTCTTTTCTATGCTACACTGCGCAATACAATACCTATAGGTAATAAGGAACGCTATGAGAACAAAACTTGACGCGCGATTTGACCAAGCGGCACGCACGCAATGCTATAGCATGGCGGAAGTGGGGCAGGTGCTGCGCCTGCGACGCCGAGAGCTCGGCTACACCCAGACGGACATTGCCGCCTTTGCCGGCTGCAGCCAGCGACTCATCAGCGAGATAGAGCGTGGCAAGCCGACGGTTGCTTTTGAGACGGTGCTGCGCATCGCAAATGGCCTCGGCATCGACCTATGGTTGCAGATTAGAGGGAAAGATGAGTAGCCTGTCCGTCTGGCGCGAATACCGCGGAAGTCTCGAGCTCGTGGGGAGCATCTCCTCTTCCTCCGGGAGCATTGAGTTTGCCTATGACCCTTCCTACGAGGGTCAGCCCATCTCGGTTGCTCTTCCCGTGCGCCGCGCGCCCTACTCAGAAGCCGCGACTGCTCGGTTCTTCGGGGCTCTTATTCCCGAGGGAACAGCACGGTTGGAATTTGCCCGGATCCTCCATGCGGAAAGGGGGGAGTACGCGCCGTTCCTGGAAAGGCTGAACGACGAGTCCATCGGGGCGATCCTGTTCTCCACGGGAGAGGGCGATCCGCATCGTACGGCGACTTATGAGCCGGTCGAGCCTCGCTTCTTCGAGACGTTCGCACGCCGCCCCCTTGAGACCGCTGTTGCCGTAATGGGCAAGACCCGACTCTCCCTCTCGGGCGCCATGGCCAAGGTGGGTCTTTATTGCGATGCGGCTTCGGGGCGCTGGTTCTACCCCATGGGGAGCGCTCCTTCGACCCATATCGTCAAAGCCGCTGACGGCGCTCGCTTTCCGCGGGAGACCGTCAACGAGGCGCTCTGCCTGGGCGTGGCGAGGCGCTGCGGCTTGCCCACTGCTCATTGCTCGCTCATCGACTGCGGTGAGGACGAGCCTCTTCTCGCGGTCAAGCGCTTTGACCGCATCATTGAAAACGGCGCTTCGGACATTGACGGGCTTCTCGTGCCACGCCGCCTGCATCAAGAGGACTTCTGCCAAGCTGCCTCGGTCGCGCTCAAGTACGAGCCGACCGATGGGCGCTATCTGTCGCTGCTCGCCGATACCGCCCATCGCCATTGCGCCAATGCTTTCGGCGAGAAGAGCTTGCTGCTCGAGTACACGTTCTTCCACTATCTCGTAGGCAACTGCGATAACCATCTGAAGAACTATTCTCTGCTCTATGATGCGGAGTGGCGCACGCAGGAAGTTGCGCCTTTGTATGATGTTGCCAGCACCGTGCTCTATCCCGAGATCTACTTGGAGATGGGCGTTTCTTTCGGAGGAGATCGGCGGATAGATCACGTGACGCGAGATGCCGTCGAGAGGGCCGCGGCATCGTGCGGGGTTCCGCTTCGGCTGGCCATGGACTCGTTCGATGAACTTGCCCGCATGATCCCTGGCGCATTGGAGGAGGAGGCTGACGCGCTCGTACGGCAGGGATTTCCCGAGGCGCGCAAAGTCTCTGCTGCCATCATCGAGGGCGTCATCCAGCGGGCTTCGGTGAATGCTCGGTAGCGATTTGGCGGACTCTCGTTCCGCGCCAGCGTGCGATTCGGGTGGGGCTGGGGACGGTGGGGTGCGTTTGCTGCTCACTGGATGATGAAGGAGCCCCTTGCGGGGCTCCGATGCTGGTTATTCGGCGAGCTTGACGATGATGCTCTTGCCGATCTTCTCGATGGAGAAGTCGTCGATGCTGCTCACGTACTGGCGCAGCTGCGAGAAGCCGAGGTCGCGCACCTTGAAGTCCTTGAACTTCGCGCGCACGGACTCGCTGATCTGGGAAAGCTCGATGCCCGTCGCGCCGGACTCGCGCACGAGCTGGCGGATGTAGTCCTGCGGCGTCTCGGGCGCAGCCGTCGCCTTCTTGCCCGAGCGGCGGCGCGATTTGCGCGCTGGTTTCTTGGCGGGAGCGGGGGAGTCGGCTTCGGCTGCGGGAGCGGGCTTGGGAGTGGGGGCAGCTTCGGTCGCGGGAGCGGGGGTAGCCTCGAGCGGCGTGGGCTTGGGAGCTGCTTCGGCCGCAGGCTCTGATGCGGGAATGGCCGGCTTTGACTCTGCTGACGTAGGCTCGGATACAGGCGCGGCCGCTGGTTCCATCGCATCGGGCGTAGCCTCGGGCTTCTCCGCCTTGGCGGCCGTCTTGGGCGAGACGCGGTGGCTGCGGCGGCTGCGCTTCGGGGCCGCCGGCTTCTCGGCCGGCTTTTCGCCGGTCTTTTCAACGCTCTTCTCCTCAGATGTCCCAGCGACCTTCTCAGCGGCTTTCTCCTCAGACGCCCCGACAGCTTCGGCGGCCACTTCGCCAGTTCCTTCGCCTTCCTCGGGCTTCGCCGCCGCAGCTTCCTCAGCTGTTTGCTGAGGCGCGGCCTTGGAGGTCTTCGAGGACCGGCGCGGACGCTTCTCCTCGCGTCGGTCCTCGGCCTTCGCAGCCTTGTCCTCGCGTCGGTCGTCCGCCTTCGCGGCCTTCTCCTCGCGCTTGTCCTCGCCGCCCTCGGTGAGCTCGACGGTCACCGAGCTGTGGTCCTTCGTGATGCGCACGCGCGTGAACTCGCTGAGGAGCTTCGAGAGCAGGTTCGTGCCGTAGCTGCGCACGTCGAAGTCGGGGTAGCGCTTGAGCAGGCGGCTTCCCACCTCGCCGAGGCCGGTGGACTTGCCGTTGTTCTGGTTATCGGTGATGATGTCGACCACGGCCTGCTCCACCTCGTCCTTCGACATGGCGGGGCCGTTGGCGTTGCCGCTCTTGCCGCGCCTGTCGATGAGCAGCTCGAGCGTGGTGAACACGTCGCACGCGCGGCGGAAGGGCGTGGGGGTCTTCTTCTCGCCCATGCCGATGACGGTGCGGCCGCTCTCGCGCAGGCGGCTCGCCAGGCGCGTGAAGTCCGAGTCGCTCGACACGATGCAGAACCCGTCGACCGACTCCGTGTAGAGGATGTCCATGGCGTCGATGATCATGGCCGAGTCGGTGGCGTTCTTGCCCTGCGTGTAGCCGAACTGCTGGATGGGCGTGATCGAGTTCTCGAGCAGCGCGTCCTTCCACTTGGCGTGCAGCGTGAGCGTCCAGTCGCCGTAGATGCGCTTGATGGTGACGGTGCCGTACTTCGACAGCTCGTTGAGGATGGGCTTGATGTAGCGCGCCGACACGTTGTCGGCGTCGATGAGCAGCGCGAAGCGCTTGTCGGAAGATGTCTTGATTTCCATAGGGTGCTTTCTCGAGCCGGTCCCCCGGAGGGGATGCGTGCAGATATGTTTTGCGATGCCTTAGATGATAGCGCGTGGCGGGCGCGTTTGGGGCCGCGTTGCGTCTGTTCGGGCAGAAACTTCGGAAATACGCGAAATTTCCTCTTGCAAGGTCAGGGTCGCATCCCTATAATATTGCCTTGCGCCATGGTGGGTGTGGCCTAGTTGGCTAAGGCGCCAGATTGTGGCTCTGGAGATCGTGGGTTCGAGTCCCATCATCCACCCCAGCGCGCGAATTGCTTGAAAAAGGGTCTTGCGCAAACGCGGCGCTTGGCCTAAAATAGCAAAGCGCTTTGAGCGTGAGCTTTGAGCGCGAACGACTTTTGCACCATTAGCTTAGTTGGTAGAGCAGGGGACTCTTAATCCCAAGGTCGAAGGTTCGAGTCCTTCATGGTGCACCACGAATTTCGAAAGCCCCTCGTCGAGGGGCTTTTTTGCTGCTCGGGGAGGGGGCGCGGCTGGCTGGTGCTGTGGCGGGGCGCTCTTGCTGCGCGTCGCAGCCCGCGGCCCCGATCACGACTCCGATCACGTCCCCGACGCCCCGCTTCCGCTCCCGACGCCCCGCATGTAACGCTTCGGTCACGCTTTTCTGAAGAACCCGTGCCTTCGAGCGCGCAGGGCGGGTGACGCTGAGCTTTTTCCTTACAATGAAGGCGAAACACGAAACAGAAACATACTGCCCGAAGGAGGTCCCTGCGTGGAAACGCTCACGCTCGGGCTGCTGCTGCTTGCCGCCGTCCTCGTATCGTCTGTCATCGACCAGATCGTTCCCAAGGTGTCGCTTCCGCTCATCCAGATCGCGCTCGGCGTGGTGGTCGCGCTGTTCGCCTCGGGGAGCATCCAGATCGCGCTCGACCCGGAGCTGTTCCTGGTGTTCTTCATCGCGCCCCTGCTCTACGACGAGGCGAAGCACGCCGACAAGGTGCTGCTGTGGCGCGACCGGAAGCCCATCCTGTCGCTGGCCATCGGGCTCGTGGTCGTCACCACGCTCATCATCGGCTTCGCGGTGAACGCCGTCATCCCCTCGATCGGCCTGGCCGCCGCCTTCGCGCTCGGCGCCGCGCTCGGCCCGACCGACGCCGTGGCCGTGTCGTCGCTCTCCAAGCAGATCGACATCCCCGAGCGCCAGAAGAGCATCCTCAAAGGCGAGCTGCTCCTGAACGACGCCTCGGGCATCGTGTCGTTCCAGTTCGCGCTCGCCGCGGCCATCACGGGCGCGTTCTCGCTCTTCGACGCCACCGCCGACTTCCTCGTCGAGTTCTTCGGCGGCCTGGTGGTGGGCGTCGTGCTCGGCGCGGTGGGCAACTTCATCGTGCGCAAGGTGCGCGACATCGGCGTTGAGAACACCACCTTCCACGTGCTGTTCGAGGTGTTCACGCCGTTCCTCGTGTACCTCATCTCGGGCGCGCTCCACGTGAGCGGGATCATCGCCGTGGTGGTGGCGGGCCTGGTGAACGTCATCTCGCCGCGCACGATCGGGCCGGCGGTGGCGCGCATGAACATCGTCTCGTCGAGCGTGTGGCGCGTGCTCACCTTCGCGCTCAACGGCGTCGTGTTCGTGCTTCTGGGCACGCAGCTGCCCAACGCCATGCGCCACACCTGGGATGACGTGTCCATCGGCAACGGTATGCTCGTCGGATACGTGATCGGGCTCACGTTCGTCCTTCTGGCCGTGCGCTTCGCGTGGTGCCTGGCCATGGAGTACGCCTTCGTGCGGAGGGTGGGGAAGCGCCCCTTCAAGCTTTCCGACGCGAAGACCTCGCTCATCACCACGCTGTGCGGCGCGAAGGGGACCATCACGCTGTCGATCCTGTTCACCATCCCGGTGTTCATCGCGCCTGGCGTCCGCTTCCCGCAGCGCGACCTCATCATCTTCCTGGCTTGCGGCGTCATCGTGTGCACGCTGCTGCTCGCCACGTTCGTGGTGCCGCTTCTGGCGCCGAGGCGCGACGCGAAGCAGGCCGAGCTTGACGCGAAGAAGCGCGAGGTGGAGTGCAACCTGGAGATCATGCGCAGCGTGATCGAGGAGCTGACCTCGCGGCAGACGCCGCAGAACCGCCTGGAGACGCAGGCGGTCATCCGCTCGTACAACGACCGGCTCGAGCGCATCAAGGAGATCAACGACATGGAGGACGAGCCGAACGTGAGGCTGCGCATCGAGGCGCTGCATTGGGAGCGCGAGCGCACGCTTGAGCTGATCGAGCAGAAGGGCGTGTCGGGCATGGTGGGGTACGCCTACCTCGCGCGCCTCGAGCAGGTCGAGCAGTTGCTCGAGCACCATGCGGGCCGCCTGTCGCCCAAGCACCTGTGGATCCGCGTGCGTGCCATCATGCGCCGCGGCCTGCACAGCATGCTGATCGAGCTGCCCACCAACTCCAACATGAGCCTGCGCGCCGAGGAGCAGCGCAAGCTGCAGGTTGAGACGGCGACGTACGCGATCGCGCGTTTGGAGGAGAAGGTGGCGTCGACCGAGGTGCCCACCGAGGACGCCGCCGCGCTGCTGCTCGAGTACCAGGGCAACAAGCGCAAGCTCATGAGCGCCACGCCGAGCGTGTCGACGGTCATCAAGACGGTCAGCCGCACCGACGACATCCGCCGCTACGCCCTGCAGCTCGAGCTCGAGCAGATCCAGACGATGTACGAGGAGGAGCGCCTGAGCCGCGCCGCCGCCAAGCGCATGCGCGAGAACGTCCACCTCATGCAGCTGGACTTGGACAACCACGTGTAGGAGGGCGGCCGGCGGGCGCAGGTGCGCCGCTTGCGGCAGCCGGCGGGTGCGGGCGCGCGGCTCCAAGCGGTCGTGTGGTCGGCGGGTGCGCAGGTGCGCCGCTTGCGGCAGCCGCCGGCGCGCGTTACGCGCGGGCGCGTGCGAGCTCGATGGCCTCCTTGCCGCTGAGGTGCTCGATGGCGAGGCGGATCATGCAGGTGCGGTCGAAGAGCTTGTCGGCCTCGGCTTGGCGGCCTTCCTCGTCGTCGGGCGTGTAGCGCGCTGCCAGCAGGTCGAGCGCGTGTCGCTTCTCCACGGGGTCTTCGATGATGTGCGCCCGCCCGAAGGCGATCACGCTGCGGAAGTACGTGGTGTACTCCTTCGCCACCACATCGTCCTGGTCGATCACGCAGAACGACGCCTTGTCGTTGTGCGCGATGGCGTCGATCTTGTGCCCGGCGAGCGCGCTGTGGAAGTAGAGGCTCTCGCCGTCGAACACGTAGCTGAGCGGCACCGTGTAGGGGTAGCCCTCGTCGCCGGCGAGCGCCAGGACCCCTGAGGTCCCCCGCGCGAGGATCGCCGCGCACTCCTCGTGCGACAGCATCTGCTTCTTGCGTCTCATCTCACGGAACATGGCTGGCGTCTCCTTCCCGGAAGGGCTTTGCGCGATTCGTCTGTCATGCGCCATTGTAGGGCAAGGGCCTCGCCCCTGTCCCCCTGAACCCTTCTTCGTCACGTGATCGGGAGACGCGGGGCGCTACAGGCAGAGCTCGCCGGCGAGGTCGGCGATCACCTTGCAGAAGAAGAGCGCCATCACCACGAGCATGATGGGCCGCGCGATGGCCGAGCCCTTGCCCGAGAACGCGCCCGCTCCCAGGTAGTTGCCCGCGATGTTGAACGCGCCCGCCGCGAGGCCCAGGGGCAGGACCACCACGCCGTTCACCAAGAACACCGCGAGTGCGGCGAGGTTGGTGGACAGGTTGATGGCCTTGGTGGTCCCCGCGGCGGTGCGCACGTCCTGGCGCGCGAGGGCCGTGAGCGCGAGCATGAGCAGCGTGCCCGTGCCCGGGCCGTAGAAGCCGTCGTAGAACCCCACGCCGAGCGCGATCGCCGCGGTGATGCAGAGCGCGCGGCGGCGCGGGATGGCGGTGCGCGCGAAGGAGTCGAGGTCCTTGGTGCGCAGGACGAACGCCGCCATGGCGGGCAGCGCCACGAGCATGACCACCTTGAGCGCCGTGTCGCTTGCGAGCAGCGCGGCGTTGCTGCCCGCATACGAGCCGGCAAGCGCGCACGGCACGGCGACCAGCACGAAGGCGCGCACCATGTAGCCGGCGCGCGCGTAGCGGATGGTCGCGATGAGCGTGCCGAGGGAGTTCGAGAGCTTGTTCGTGCCGAGGGAGGCGTGCATGGGCAGCCCCGCGAGCACGAACGCGGGGAGCGATATGAGCCCGCCGCCTCCGGCGATGGCGTCAACGAAGCCCGCCACGAACGCGAGCGGGCAGATGATCAGGTATTCCACAGCCTCGTCTTTCGTACTCAGATGAGGGGCGCGTCGGCTCCGCGGGGGTGCGCGGCGCTAGAGACAGGCGTACCCTCGGCTGAGGGTACGGTCGGTGTCGAAGTGGTGGGCCCGGCCGGATTCGAACCGACAACCAAAGGATTATGAGTCCCCTGCTCCACCGTTGAGCTACAGGCCCGCTTTCGCGTTGGCTATTTTAACCCATTTCAGCGCAAGCGCCATGTGATTCTCGGCACGCTCACATATCGCGTTGGCCAGAGGCGCAGCCAAGGCGGTTGCATGTCGGGCGCAGCCAGAGTGTGGAAGTAAAGGATGGCGGGGCGGTGGGAGACAGTGGGAAGCGCCGATGCGCGAGGCAACGCTTGATTTGAAACGCGATGCTCATCTGATTTAGAATGGCTTTGTCATGGGCGTTGTCGACAATCCAGAGGAGCCGCACGTGGACCGTCAGAGGGAGATAACCTACATGCAGGTGCGCATGGCTCGCTGCGCCATGCGCACCTGGGATGCGACGCTCGGCCAGGTATCCCAGCGCTTCGCGAAGTACGACGTGACAGCCTACATTGAGCAGAACTATGACCTGCTGCACCTTGAGGGCGACGAAGCCGTGTTTGAGGACGTCGCCGCCTACGTCAACCGACGGGAGGCCGAGGAACATGCGTAAGCTCGCTGACGGCCTGTCGCTCTACCACGGCAGCTACACTGAAGTCTCTGATCCGGATCTCTCGAAATGCGCGCTGCACAAGGACTTCGGCCGAGGGTTCTACCTCACCACTTCGCTTCAGCAGGCCCGAAGTTTTGCCAGGCTATCCCTCAGAAAGGCCAAGGCGAACAAGATCGTGGCAGCTGGGGCGCCCTGCGGATATGTGTCGCGGTTCACGTTTCACGCGCCGGTGGAAGAGCTCAACGTGATGGCGTTCGATTCCGCTGATGCTGCCTGGCTTCACTGCGTTGTTGCCCACCGGAAGGACGGCGCGTTCCCCCTCGTTCTCGAGAAGTGCCTGCCCTGTGACGTCATTGTAGGCAAGGTAGCCAACGATCAGACGAACGCCACCATCGCTGCTTATATGGCCGATGTGTTCGGTCCGCTTGGCTCGAAGCAGGCTGACGAGATATGCATCGGGCTTCTGCTTCCCGAGAGGCTGTCTGACCAGTTCTGCTTCCGCAGCAGCAAATCCTTGAGTTGCCTGACCTTTGAGGGGAGTGAGGAGGCATGACGGCGAGCAGGCAGATGATCGAGAGCGCCATTGACCTCACGGCCGTTATGGCTGCTGAGCAGATTGCCGCGTATGAGCAAACAAGCACGGCGCAGGCGCTGCTAGGACTTCTCTCGTCGAACGTCGGTGCGCAGCTCTTTGACGACTCGCTCAAGCTGTGGTGGGACGGCCCCTCTGCGATCGCCGAGGCGTATCAAGTTGAGCAGCGCAAAGCTTGCATTGAGCGGTGAGCTGTTTGATCAGAGAGTCGTTTGAGATTCTCAGCGCAGTCACGGCCGCGGGCTCATCCCTGCAAGGCTTCTTTTCGCGGTCTTCCCGCGCTGCGTGGGTCGGCTTTCCTCTTCTTGATGGACTCGACGCTCACGTAAGTGCGTCTGCCGCTGCGATAGCCGTCAAGCAGCCCTGCGTCGATCATGTGGGTTACGCGCCCCGCTGAAACGCCTAGATCGCGGGCGGCTTGGGCGGCTGACGCAACTTTGCCGCGTATGACATAGCTCTCGTCCGTTTCGAAGAACACGGCTATGACGATCTCCCCGTCATCGGCTTCGTGGCCGATGTGAGAGACGGGAACCTCGTCTCCATGCAGCAGCAGGGATGCTACGTAGGTCTTCATCGCATCGGCCATCATGCTCGCAGCTTCGTTTATCGTGTCACCTTCGCTCACGCATCCGGGAAGGTCAGGTGCGTCAGCCCAGTAGCCGCCTTCTTCTGCAGCGTGAAACACGGCATCGTAGATGTACTTTCCCATGATGCTTCCTTTCGGGGGCATGCCTAAAGCCAGCCTGCGCTTTTAATCAAGATCCCAAGAATGTGTATCGTTAAGGGCAAAGTGCAAGCTGCTAGAAAAGCTTAACTCAATAATAATACAGATGTTCTATTAAATAAAGAAGAATGTGGGAATATCTTGCAACGATAAGGGCGCGGATTGCGAATATAGGAGTGAAAGGTGGTGAGGCGGTGGGAGGGAAGGCGACAGACGCGAAGGGCATCCGCGACGTGCAGGGCTTACGTAGCGTGCACAACACGCAGCGCACGCAGGGCTCGTCTAGCGCGCATGATGCTCGCGACATGCACGGGCTGAGCAGCGCGCGGGAGCGGAAGCTCATCCGCGACGTGCAGCGGCGGGGATCGCGCGAGGCGGCCGAGGAGCTTGTGCGCGCGTACTACGACGAGGTGTATGCGTTCGCGTTTCGTCAGTGTGGGCGTAAGGAAGATGCGCTTGACCTGACGCAGGGCATTTTCATGGCGACGCTGCATTCCCTTCCGCGATTCGACCGCCGCCGCGCTTCGTTTCGCACGTGGCTCTACCGCATCGCCGCGCACAAGGTCATTGACGCGCGGCGGCGCGTGCGCGCCGACGTCGCCCCGCTCGGCGACGCTGACGTGCCTGACGGGCAGGACTTCGCGGCTCAGGCGTGCGATCGCATGCTGCTTGAGCAGATCGAGTCCTACGTCTGCGCGCTCGACGCTGAATCGCAGGCGGTGTATCGCCTGAGGCTGTATGCCGAGCATACGTTTCCCGAGATCGCTGAGGTGCTTGGGATGTCAGAGTCTGCCGTCAAGGCGCGGTACTACCGTTTGGCGGCTCGCTTGAGGAAGGAGTTCGGATCCCATGAATGATCCTGTGGTCAAAAGCGCGTGGGACGCGATAGGCGTGCCTGGCGCCGCGGATCTGCCCAGCGCTGCAGAGCGCGAGCGCAGCATCGCCGTCATCGTGGATGCTGCGCTGCCTGCGCGCATGGGCCTGCGCGCGCAGCTTGCAAGTCTCTTGCGCGAGGTGCCTGTTCGCGAGCTTGTATTCGGCGTGGAGGACTGCCTCTTTCTGGCTCTTGTCGCATCGGCGCTCGTGTTTGCGCCCGCCGTTCTCGCCGCCGCACAGCAGGGTGACCTGCTCGCTCCTCTGCTCTTCGCCTGCTCGCCTCTTCTGTACGCCTTGGCAAGCATGCTCGTTCGCTGGAAGGAGGCGATGCGCAAGGTGCTCGAGTGGCGGTTGACCTGCTGCGTCTCTCCGCAGATATTCGATGCGCTGCGCATGCTGCTGTTTGGCGGCGCGTCGACGGCATCAGCCGTGGTGCTTGCGCTTGCTCTATGGGGTGCGACGGGACAGCGGGTGTCGCTCATCTGGCTTCTGGCGCTGACGTGCTCGAGCCTGTTCGCGTACGCCGCCACAGCGCTTGTGTGCGAGCGGTTTGCGCGGGGGAGATGGGCTTATCTTGTGCTGCCAGCCGCATGGGCGCTCGTGAGCACGGTGCTCGTGGCGTTTCCGCCGGCTTCGTCGGCGCTTGGGCAGGTGCCCCTCGCGGTGCTTGTGGCTGTGGCCGCAGGTGCGGCTTTTGTCTACGTTGGTGAGCTGCGGCGCTGCGTCCTGCGGCCGGTGGAAGGAGGCATGACGTGCTGCAAGTCGATCATGTGACGAAGCGTTTCGGAGAGGTGACGGTGCTCGAAGACGTCTCGCTTGCCTTTGATCCAGGGGTGTACGGGCTTCTGGCACCGAATGGCGCGGGCAAGACGACGCTCATGAAGATGCTGGCCACCTTGATGGCTCCCACGGAAGGTCGCATTCTGTGGAACGGGGAGGACGTGCTTTGCCTGGGGGAGGGGTATCGCGCGTGCTTCGGCTATCTTCCGCAGGAGTTCGGCTTCTATCCCCGTTACACGCCGCGACGATTTCTGCGCTATGTCGCGACGTTGCAGCGCATGCCGCGCGCGCAGGCTGACGCGCACATCGACCGCCTGCTTGACGCGGTCGGTCTGTGGGACGTGGCTGATCGGAAGATGCGTGAGCTCTCGGGTGGGATGCTGCGCCGTGTGGGCATTGTCCAGGCGCTTCTCTGCGACCCCCAGCTTCTCGTGCTTGACGAGCCCACGGCGGGCCTCGACCCGCGCGAGCGCGTGCGGTTCCGCAATCTTGTGCGCGCGGTTGCAGATGATCGCATCGTCATCATGTCCACGCACGTCGTGTCCGACGTGGAGGCCATCGCCGATGAGATCATCTTGCTGAAGGACGGTCGAGTGTTCGCCTGCGAGTCTCCGGCGAGCGTATGCGCGCGGGCGGCGGGCAGGGTGTTCGAGATGCCCCTGCCCGCGCCGCTTCCGTCTGCGTTGAGGCAGGTTCTGGGGCGGGCTTCGCCTGCGCCGCTCCCGCCAGGGTGGCGGGTCTTGAGCGAGCGTCAACGCGGCGGGCACGTCGTCACGCGCATCGCGTGTGACGAAGGCGGCGCAGACGCGGTGTGTCCGCCTGCCGGTGCCGTTCCCGTCGAGCCATGCTTGGAGGATGCGTTTCTGTATCTGTATGACGATAGCTCGGAGAAGGACTTCTCCTTCGCTTGGACGGGCTGAGAAGGGGGCGTGATGGCATGAGGCTGTTTCTCTGCGAGATGCGCAAGATATGGCGTCCGGGTCTGGTCGTGGTCATCGCGGCACTTGGCTTGGCGTACTGGGTGGCGGTCGCGAGCTTTGATCTGCGCTACCTGAACAACGGCCCTTATCTCCAGGCTGATGCTGCGTTGGCCGAGGGCTGGCTCGAGGAGTTCGGTCCCACCATGGAGCCCGAGGAGCGTGCGCAGCTCGACGTGCGGCTGGCAAGGGAGATCGCTGCGTTCGACGATCAGGTGGCCGACTTGCCAGAGGCGGTTGAAGCGGACATTGGTAGCTACGCGGCATATCGGGCCGCTCTGTCGGAGCGGCCGTCCGAGGGGGATCTCCCGCGTGACGCGGACCTTGCCAAGGTGTTGGCTTCGGAGACGAGCTATCCGACGATTCAGCAGCTTGAGTTGTTCATGGAATCCTATGACATGGCGGAGGAGGCTGCTGCTGCGCGTGCTGCCGAGGCGTCGGACGTCGCCGATGCGCCATGGAGCGGCGGCCTCGTTGGGCCGCGGGCGGCTGCCGTCGACCAACGCATGCTCGCGGCGTACGAAGGAGGCGAGCGCGGGTTCCTGCCGCACGGCATGCTCGAGCGTGTCATGAGCTACGCGGGGCATCTGGCGTCGTGGACGGTGCTGAGCGTGATTCTGCTGCTCATACCCGTGATGACGCGTGATCGGCTGCACGGCATGCGCGTCATCCAGCGAACGTCGCGCGCGGGGTGCGAAAGCGTGCGCACGCAGATTGCGGCAGGCATGTCGTCAGCAGCGCTGCTCGCCTTGGCGAACGTGGCGGCGTGGGGCATCCCGCTTGCGCTCAGCGGCACGCTGGCGTTTGCGAGCTGTCCGCTTCTCAACTACGCGAACCACTTCTACGTGCCGTGGCTGAGCGTGACATACGGGCAGTACTTGCTGACTCTCGCGGTGCTGACGGTGGCTTGGGGGCTCGTTGCCGCTGCGGGCGCGCTCTTCCTCTCGCAGCTCAGCGACAACTACGTGTCTGCGCTGCTGAAGGCGTTGCCGCTGTTCGCCGTGCTCGGGATGGTGCTTGCGCCGTGGGCGACGGAAGAGGCGCTCATGGTCCGGGATGTGGCTCCCGGCTCGTCGGTGCTCATGCCCTGCGGCATGGAGGTAGCTGCTCTGGTCGTGCTTCTCGCCGTCGGGGCGGTTCTGCTTGTGCGCCTCGCGAGAAGCTGGGAAGCACCAACGCGCGAGGGACGCTGAGGGCGAGGACGAGTGCTTTGGGAACGTCGGACGCCCGTCAACTTGAGCCCTTGTTGCTCGAGGCGTCCCGCATCATAGCGCCCAGCCACTCATCGCGTTCGGTCACCTTTGTAGATCGCGCCCAGCGCCATGCCCCACAGGGGGCCGAAGGCGAATCCGATGGCATGGTCTTCCCACAAGCCGCAGTAATTCAGCGCCACGCCCAGCAACAGGCCAAAACACGCCCCCATGGCCATGTTCACGCCGCTAACCCGGCTGCGACGTTCTTTCGTGCTGCAGCTTGCCGCCAAAACCGCCAGCGCGATCCCCGTCAACACCAGCGGAAGGGCAGCGGAAAGGAGCTCTCCCACGTTTCTCACCCTCCTGTTTCTGCAATATACTTCTCGCTCATTTCCCCTGCTCCTTGGCCGCTTCGGCGAAACGGGTCGCGAACGTGCGGATGCGCTCTGTGATCTCGGGCTCCTTTTCCGGGTAGCGGTCGCACTCCATGACGAGCGCCGACACGGGCGCGGTGTACGCGAGGGCAAGGAGCTGCGGGTCGCAGCGCTTCAGCAGGCCCTTGTCCATCATGCCCGCAAACACGTGCGTGAAGATGCGCTCGAGCCTTTTCAGGAAGTGCTCGGAGGCGAGCGCCCTTGCGCGCTCGTCACGGTGCTGCTCGGTAAGGAGGAGCCTGCGCGTGAGCACGATCCTCTCGTCGTGAATGGTGAAGCCGACCATCTTCATCGACATCTCGACGAGCTCGTCGCACGTGCTTGGAACGGGAGGCAGGTTGTCTTCGGAGCCGAAGCTCTTGGAGTAGTGGGCTTCGAGCGCGTCGAGCATGGAGGCCCAGATGTCCTCCTTGCTGGCGTAATGCTTGTAGAGGGCCGATTTGCCCAACCCGAGCGCCTGCGCGAGCTCGCGCATGTTCGTGCCCTCGTAGCCGCGTTGCGCGAACATGACGAGCGCCGCGTCGAGTATCCGTTGCTTCGTGTCTTTGGCCACTGCTTTCCTCGCAAATCTGGGTGTGCGTACGGCCGCTTTTCATGTATAGTGAACGAGCGGTCACTTTTTGCTCTGCCAACTGTATCAGATCGTGGGCTGGATTGGCGGCATGAGCGAAGAGAAACCGGAAAAGCGTCCCCTTCGCCGGACCTTGCCGGCCTGCCGGCTTGCCATGGCGTCTCCATTGTAGTGCTTTCGGGTCAGGCCCTGACGTGACGAGGTCACGTCGTTTCGCTTGTGCTCGTCTCGTGCAGCATCTATAATTCATGCAAAATGGATGTGAAACGGAGGTAAAAAGCATGTCTGCATTGCAAGTGAAGGATTTCCCTGACGATCTCTATGAGGAATTGCGCGAGTGCGCAGCCAAGGAGTGTCGAAGCGTTTCCCAGCAGACCATCTACGGCCTCAGGGAATTCCTCCGCATGCACAAGGCTCAACAGGCTGTGAAGGATGCGCTCTGGGCGGCGCCCTATGGTACCGACCTTCTCAGCGAGGACGAGGATCGCGAGCGCCGGAAGCGCGCAAAGCGAAGGCGGGCTCTCAACGACCGAATTGACGAACTTGGGCCAGCCGATATTCCAGCCAGTTTTCCCGATGCTGCAGAGCTCATTCGCTTAATGCGTGAAGAGCGTGCCGATCGAATCCTGGAAGCCGTTGGGGATTTGGATGCGATTCGGAAAACGGAGGCCCAACGTGATCGTGCTTGATGCCAGCGCTGCTGTCGAAATAGCAAACAGCACGCCAAAAGGCGAAGCGCTTCGTGCCCTGCTCGAAGAAGGGGAGCAGCTGATAAGCTGCGACTTGCTTCGCGTCGAAGTGCGCAATTCATTTTGGAAGTACGTCACTGCTCAAATGATGTCTGAGGAATGCGCGCAAAAGCGAGCAGCTATCGCCATCGGCTATGTTGATACCTATGTCCCCATTGAGGAACTCGGCGACGAGGCGCTCCTTGAGGCGATAAGACGCAAGCACCCCGTATACGACATGCTCTATTTTTGCCTGGCTCGTCGTAAGGGTGCGACCCTGATGACGCTCGATAAAAAACTCGCAAAACTCTGCCAAGATGCCGGCGTGAATTGCCTAGAAGAAGTGGAGCTTTGCGGATAATCCTTTGAGAGCAATTCACCCCTTTCTAACCCTTGGCTTTAAAATCAAAGAAAAAGACCAGGGCAGATAACGCTCTGACCCGCTAATTACTCATCGGCACCCTCGTCCATCCCCTGGACGGGAACCCAAATGCCGCATTCGTAATCCGGAGACTGAGGGTTGCCGGCAGAGTAGACCTCGAGGGTAGCCGTTCCGTTCGCGCGATGCTTCTGGCCGTCGTTCGGGAACCATTCCCGCCATACTGCAGTGTTCAGGGTCTGCAGCGAGCCGGGCATCGGCCCCTTTGCGGTAAAAACGGCCCAGTCGCTTGCGGGGAAGGGATACAGCTCTAATCCTTGCGGCACATCACCGCCCTGATACATTCCCACAATCCAATACTCGAATCCGTTTTCGGATTCTGCGCAGATGGCAAACATGCCGATTTCATTTTCCAGAATCGCTTTTTCAACTTCCGTCTCAGGCTTCATGGTCTGCCAAAGTCTTGCGTATTTTGCAGCGTACTCCTTGTCCCAGAACTCAGGACACTTCTGGTAACCTTCCTCCGGGCGAATCTCCGTATGGTATCCGATTGATTCCTACGCCAATTCCTGAGCACTGTTCCGCAATATACTGAGCACGATGACGCTAATTCTTAAGCACAAGTGTGCTTATTGCTGAACGCTCCCATAATCACCCTGCATGGCAAAGACGACCATG